>JAKJDB010000054.1 GCA_022706175.1 Candidatus Zhuqueibacterota bacterium
CACCCTCGGCCGGCGGTTGGTGGAAAAAAATCCCATCGTCAAAATATTCGGCGAAAGTCTGCAGCTGCGGGCGCAGGTGTCCAAGCTCAACGCCTTCAGCGCCCATGCGGATCACGACGAGCTGCTCGCCTACATCAGTCGGTTCGATCGCGAGCGCTTGAAAAACATTTTCGTCCTGCACGGCGAGCCGCCGCAATCCCAGGCTCTGGCCGAAGGGATCGGTTCGATCGGATTCAGCAATATCCGCATTCCCAGATTTGGTGAAAAAGTCGAGATCCTTAATTAAATCCGCCTCTGCGCACTCGCACGCCCCTAAATAAGACCGCCGGGACAACGGAACGCGCTCCGTTGTCCCGGCGGTCTTTTTTCAAGCCCCTGCCGCTGTTCCGCTCTATTCACCCCTGTGGCGATTTTGTCCCTTGATCCGTATGCCCGGTGTTGGTTATCATGAATGGGGACAGCGCCGTCGTCTCGATCTCGGTTCAGTTGTTGAGAATATCCCGGTAGATCTGAGCATGGCCCGGATCGATCACCATCAGCGTGCGCAACGGATCCTTGTTGTTCGCACGGCGAAAAATCTCCACCATCTCCATATAGTGCGCATCGACAAACTTTTTCGCGTACTCGTTCTCCGGATCGTTGGTAATTATCTTGTCCAACATCGAGATCGCGGTGGCGCAATGCTGACGAGCGCGGGCATTGTCCTCGCGGATGAAGCTCAATCCGTAGAAATAGTAATCCACCATCTCGCGATAGGGACGGTGCCGATCCCCGAGCAGATAATTAACCAGATCCAAACGGCGATCCCACCCCTCGATGAATCGGCCCATGCCGAACTTGGCCTGTTCGGCGATGCTCTTGGCCTTTTCAAAATAGACCTGACCGCCCAGGGTCGACCACTTGTCGAACTCGCCGCCCAGGATCAGATAGATGTAAAAATCCACCACACTGGTAAAAGAGTCCAGACCGTTTTCCTGATGCTGCAGATTGTTTTCGATCATATAGGTGTAGCTCCACCGCTTGTCGAAAAACTGCAGGTCATAATTATTGTGGATCAAAATCTGCCCGGCGTACCGGTCTTCGGCATTGGTGCTGCGGTCCTCCAGTATCAGCTGCACCTGCAGCATGACCTTGGTGCGCCAGGGATCGTCCGTCCACCGGTAGCTGTTGATGTAGTGCATGACCCGGTCGGCGAATTCGCGCAATTTTTGCTGTTTGTCGATCGGCAGAGTGCGCAGATCGGTCTCCACCTGGGCTTCCAGCTGCTGGGCCGAAGCGACCGTGGCGAACAGCAGGAATGGAAGCAACAGCCATGCCGATAGAACTATTCTAGGTCGAACTAACATGCTTTTCTCCCAAAAACCGCCTCAAAGCTGCTTGCCTAAAAACAATTTTGGACAATTTTGCGTTTTAAGCAAGCACTTTCTGCACTGGTTACGCTGTTCCGGCCTAATTGGTTCCCTCCTGCTGTTGCCATGCTGCGGCAGTGAATTCCTCTGCCGCAGCGCTTTCGCCCAGGCAGTGCGCACATACAGCAGCGCCCGCATTTGGGGGCTGGCAGGCGCTGAAACCTGTGTGACCGGCTGCGGCTGCGCCAACGCCAATCCCGCCGCGCTGGGCGTCGGCCGCCGCCTGTTCGCCGAGATGTCAGGCCATTCGCCCTTTGGCCTAAAGGAGTTGACCGTGTGCCGGCTGGAGCTCGGCCGGGCGGACCCGGGGCAAGGCGTGGCGGCGGACATCGGCTATATGGGATTTGACCAATATCAGGAAGGAAGCGCTTCTTGCAGA
The DNA here is from genome assembly GCA_022706175.1 of Candidatus Zhuqueibacterota bacterium. Next base: position 1,789 of record JAKJDB010000054.1, read on the forward strand.
GCAGCCCGCCTGCTGTGGGGCCGGTTCGCCGTCGGCGCTGCCTGGCGTTACAGCTGGTTGCACATCGTCCGTTATGGCCAGTACGGCGGCCACTCGCTGGAACTGGGGCTGCTTCATCAGTGCGCGCCCTTCTTCAGCTGGGGCGCGGTGATCAAGCAGCCGGCGCTCGGTAAAAAAATACAAACACGGCCGGATGCGTTTAGCTCCTGGCAGATCGGCTGCCGCTGGTCCGCCGGGCAACCGGCGGATTGTTATCTGGAATATTATCGGCAATCTCCGTGGCCAGGACGCATCCGCATGGCCATGGAGATCAAGTGGAAACAGATTCTGCGCCTGCGCTGGGGATGGGCGCTTGAACCCTCCATCCTCTCTTTTGGTTTTGGCATTGAGCAAAAAAAAGTGCGCCTGGATTATGGCGTTTCTGATCACCCGGACCTGGGCCTGACATACGCAATGACCCTCTGCTTTTGTCGGGGGACGCCATGAAAAAAATCGTCGGCTGGCTGATGGTCTCCATTTCGCTGTCGGCGCAGGAACCGGATTGGGAAAAAATGATCGGCGTCGAGCAAGAGTCTGACGGCGATCACCTGGTTTCCGACCATCTGGAGTCGTTGCAGCGATCGCCCCTGGACCTCAATCGCGCCTCGGTCTCAGACCTCGAATCTTTGCCCTGGATCACACCCCAGCAGGCCCACGCCATCGTCGCCTTTCGCAACCGCTTTGGTCCATTTCACTCCCTGCAGCAACTGAGTCTGATCAAGGGCATGGATGAAACCACCCTGGCGCTGATCGCGCCGTTCGTCTTTTGCAAAGATCAACGGCGCGGGGCACAAAGCGGGGGCAACGTTCGCTATCTGTATGGCCGTCCGCTGCAACAGAGTCGCGGATTTATTGAACATAAATTCAACGGGTCGCCGGAGAAAATGCTGCTTCGCACGCAGATCCAGCCGCTGAATTGGCTGCACCTGGGCTGGCTGATGGAAAAAGACAGCGGCGAACGTTCTTTGCAGGATTACCGCTGCGGCTATGTGCAGGTGCAACCATCGCACCCCGGGATCACGCTCCTCTTCGGCCATCTGACGGCGGAGAGCGGTCAAGGCCTGGTCTTCAGCCATCCTGGACAGTGGAGCGACGCGTGGGATGGGCTGGCAGCGGCTAAGCGCAGGATCAAAACAGTGCGGCCTTATCTTTCCACCGACGAGAACGCCGGTTTATTCGGCGGCGCGCTGCAGTGGGAGTCAGATCGACTACAGGCGGCCTTGCTGTGGAGCCGGACCCCGGTGGACGCTTCGGTGGAAAACGACTCTATCCGTTCGTTCATCGCCACGGGCCTGCATCGCAGCGACGCGGAACGCGCTACGCAAAACCGGGTGCAAAAAACCGCGGCCGGCGGCGTGGTGCGCTGGCAGCCCTCGACAGGACTGCGACTGGGCTTGTGCGTACAGCGGCTGGAGTTGAGCGCACCGGCCAAAAAACAGGACCGGCCGGATGCGCTGTTTGATTTCAGCGGCCGTTCCGCCCTCGCGGCCGGCTTGAATTGGGATGCCATGCTTGGGTCGATAAACTGGTTCGGCGAGTGCGGGCGGATCGGCCAAGCCGTCGCGGTCACCAGCGGCGTGTGGTGGCAAATGGCGCAGTGGCGCCAGGTGCTTGCGGTAGATTTCGTCCCCGCCGAGTATGACCATTTGCTCTATCCGCACCTGAGCGTGCCGGAGAAAAATCGCCGCAGCGTGCGATGGGCGGTGCTGTGGCAACCGCTGCCAAGCCTCTCCCTCTCGTTTTCCACTCTGCACACGCGGCATCCCTGGCTGCGCTACCGGCTGGAATACGCCTCCACCCTGTCGGAAAGACAGCAGATTGTGGCTGTGCTTTCCGCTGACAAAAAGCTGACCGTGACCATGCGCTGTCAGCGGGTGGGCAACCCCAGCAGCGAAACCCTGTCAGCGGATGAAAAGATAATCAGAAACCAGATCCGCAACGCTGTTCTGGGCCAGGTCGATTACCAGCCGGTTAAAAGCCTGAGCCTGCGCAGCCGGATTGAATGGAATCGCGTGGTGCAGAGAAAAACGCTTGCGGCCATGGAACAGAACAGCCGGGCCGCATCCCTGTATCAACAGGCGAACTGGTCCGTCGCCCGCTTCGGCTCTCTGTGCGCCCGGTTAAACTGGTTTCAGGCGCCCGAGTACGAAAACCGTTTTTTTGAGTATGAACAGGATCTTCCCGGCCGCATGCGGATAAAAATGCTCTACGGCCGAGGCTGGCGCTGGTTTCTGCTGGCAGGCCTGCACCACTGGGGTCTGCACTTGAGCGCCAAGTACGAGGAGACCATCTACCGCGACCGGGATCACACCGGCTCAGGATGGGACGAAGCGAACGGCAACCGGGAGCGCTGGGTTTCGCTGCAGGCTGATCTGCGCTGGTGAGCGGCCGGCGCCGATGCCAACGGGTGCGGAATTGGATATTGACTGCAAAGAGTAAAATGAGTAAATTGCTCAAGGGGTATCAGGCATCGAACGCTCGTCACAAGAAAACTGGAACAACATGTCTTTTCAATCGATTGCGCAGAACCTCGGCAGAAGGTGGTTCCTTCGCAGCGCCCATCATGAGCCGACCGTGGTCGCCTTGCCGGCCCAAATCGTCCGCACCCAGCGGGTATTGGTGCTGCTGCCCGAGAACGAACTCGAGTATCGCCGGGCGGTCCAGCAGAAAAACCTCAACTCCCTGCAGGCTCTGTTTCCGCAGGCCCGCCTGCAGTTGATCAAACAAAAATCCCTGTTGCCGGCAACCATCATCCCGTGCAAAGAGTGGGATCCGACGGAACTGGATTATCGGGGGTTGCCGTCCAGAGAGATGAAAAAACGCCTGTTGTCCGAATCCTTCGATATCGTCCTGGATCTCAGTCTTTCTTTCGCTTTTATCAATCTGGTGTTGGCGCATCAGGCCAAGGCGCCGATCAAAATCGGCTTTGCTGATCCTCAGCGGGAAAAAACCCACAATTTCATCATCTCTTTTTCCATCTCGCCGTCCTGGGACCAGGCCTTTGACGTGTTGTGCCGCAAGGTCTCCGGATCCGTGGCAAAGGACTAAGCAGGAGAGCCGCCGCCTTGACAAGCGAAAACGAAAAAGAACCCTTCGGGCCTTCCGGCAGCGGAGAGATTCTGCGCATGGTATACGGGCTTAAGCGCCGTGTCCGCAATCTGGAATGGTTTTTAACGCTGGCGTTTGACCTCAACCGGACCATTGACCGAAGCGAATCGGTCAATCTGATCCATCGCTTTTTCAAGGCCAATCTGGAAACAGACGGTTTCTCATTATGGCTGATCGCTCCGGCGACGAGGAAATTCGAAGCCGTAGCCGCCTACGGAGTTCCGGCGAAAGAGTATCTCGGCCATTTGCAGGCGTCCAGGCTGCAACCGCCTTTCAAGCTGGGCCAGTGCCCGGAAGGATTTCATTACTTTCCCGAACTGCCGGTGCAGGCGGAACAGGCGGCCGGCGGCAGTCTGCTGATTTTGCCGTTGATGCCGGAATCCTCCGCTTCGGTTCTCGGCTTTCTCGCTTTTTTCCGGCAGAAAAAAGATTCATTCAGCACCAGGGAGAGGGTGCTGTTGCGTGAGACCAGCCAGTTCATCGCTCTGCACCTTCGCAAGATCACCCTCTTTCACACCACACGGGAACTGGCATTCGTCGACTCTTTAACTCAAATTTTTAATCGCCGTTATTTCGATCAGCGGTTCGCAAAAGAGATCGGCCGCGCGCAGCGCTATCAACGCGCCATGTCCGTGCTCATGATCGATATCGATTATTTTAAAAATTATAACGATCTTCTCGGTCATCTGGCAGGTGACGAAGCGCTTCGACAGGTTGCGGATCTGCTGGAGAAAAATTTGCGTAAAGCCGATGTGGTCTGTCGTTATGGAGGCGAAGAGTTCGTAGTGATACTTCCTGAAATCAGCGCAGAGGCGGCGGGCAAAGTGGCGGAAAAATTACGCCAGGCGGTCGCAGCAGCCGGCTTCAGCGGCGAGGAAAACCTGCCGGACAAACAGTTGACCATCTCCATCGGTGTGGCCGCTTTTCCGGAGAATGGTAAAACTGCAGAAGAGATGCTAAAGCGCGCAGACCAGGCGATGTATAAAGCCAAGCAGGCGGGAAGAAATCGAGTCATGATCGCGCCGCAGCAGGACCTCTGACTCTTTCGCGGCCAGTTCTGAAAATCGCAACAGGCCTGCTGTCAGTTGAGCAGGGTTATTTTACGCGTCAACGCGACCGCGTTGATGCGGATGCGAAGCCAATAGACGCCGGAGGGCAGCACCCGTCCTCTTCCATCTGTTCCATCCCAATACCAGCGCCGGTTGTTGCCGGCCGATCGTTCACCCTTCCAGATCAGCGCCGCTCTTCGTCCCAGCATGGTATAGCTTTCGATCTCCACCCGGCTGTTCTCCGCCAGATCAACGACGATCTCCAGCCTGGAATGGTCGCGGGGCGTAAAGGGGTTGGGGAAGCAGCCGACCCATTGACTTTTTTCCGGCAACGGCTCTGGACCGCCCCAATAGTTCACCGCCGCATACGCATCGAGCAATCCATAGCCATAGAGCGTGTCCGGATCGGCGGCACGGTCAGCGGTCCTGATGAGCGCTTCACGCACCTGCATGGGCGTCAAGTCGGGATGCGCGGCCAGGACCAGCGCCGCCACGCCGGCGGCGAGCGGCGCGGCCGCAGAGGTTCCTGAAATGGAGGTGTAGGCGCCGCCCACCTCTTCGCCGCCTGGAACCGCCGCACATTGAATGCCCACGCCCGGCGCCACTACATCCGGTTTGAGACGGCCGTCCGCTGTCGGCCCGCGCGAGGAGAACGTCGCGATCCGGCCGTCGCTGTGTACCGCGCCCACCGCCAGAACGCTGTCGCCGTCTGCCGGCGCCAGCATATGCTTCCACGAAGTGTCGCCCTCATTGCCCGCAGAGGCGACCACTAAAATGCCCTTTTTAACCGCCAGATCTGCGGCGATGGTGATCGGGGCCGTGTTCCCGTCCATGTTTTTGTAAACGTACCAGTCGTTGTAGCCGACGCTGGTGCTGATGATGTCTGCGCCCAGGCTGTCGGCCCATTCAGCGGCGGCGATCCAGTAATCCTCCTCGATGGGTTTTTCCGACGCAGTGTCCTCGGTTTTCGCCAAAAGGAAATCACTCGCAAACGCCGGGCCGATCAGACTGCCCGGGCTGTAGCCGGCGAGAACCGAAAGCACCTGAGTACCATGGTAAATCTGCGAAGAGGCATCCTGCGTCTCCCAGTTGGTGTTCTGATCCCGCTGAATAAAATCGTACTGCGCCGACACCCGCAACGCGGCAAAGGCCGCATGATTCAATCGAAAGCCGGTGTCGAACACGGCGATCAACACGCCTTCCCCGTGAAGGTTGTTGGCGTGCACATCCGGGACTTTGATCATGGCGTTCTGCCACAGTGAAGGCCCATACTCCTCTGAGGACGGCGCCAGGGGCTTGAGCAATTCATTGCTCTCAGGCAGCGGCGCTCTTTTTAAGCAAAGCACAGGAGCCCGCCTGACCACAAAGGGCAGAGCCTGAATCTGCTCCAGCTGCTGCGCGGCGCCGCTGACGCTGACTGCGTTGAGCCATTTGGAAACCGCACGTATGTGCACACCCCGGCGCATCAGTTCCTGCACATAACCGGCGTTCACCGGCAGATCGCTCAGATCAACCAATCGGTCTGCTGGCAGCACTTTGGCGCGCCTTTTTTTCGCCCGCGCTGTCAACCGGGACCAGGCGGTGGTCAACGCCCCCCGGTCGCCCAATGAAGGGCCTTTGTCGGAAAAAAAAATCCACACCGGATCATCGGCTGCAGCAGCGCCGGCTGATCCAAATAATAAGGCAAGAAAAAAACATAGAGATCTGGCTAAATAGCTCATGAAGGCTTTTCCGGTTTGAAAAAATGGCGCGCCAAGCTGCGCGAAAAAAATAAACGCCGGGAGTCCTGATGGCACACGGACTCACGGCGTATGTTCGACAGAATACGATCTAATTCGCTCGCATATAGGCTTTAGTGATCACCACCGGCTGAACCGGGGCATCGCCCTCGCCGGTCTGCACCTGGCCGATCTTTTCCAATACTTCCATGCCCTCCACCAGCTGACCAAAGATGGTGTATTGGCCGTCCAGATGGGCGGTGCGTTCCCGGCCCAGGCAGATGAAGAACTGGCTGCCGGCGCTGTTGGGATCCGCGGACCGGGCCATGGACAGGATTCCCTTGTCATGATGCAGATCGTTGAACTCGGCCGGCAGGCTGTAGCCGGGACCGCCGGTGCCCTCATTGCCGAGAATGGCATCCTTGCTGTTGATGTCGCCGCCCTGGATCATGAAACCGGGTATAACGCGATGAAAGGTGGTGCAATCATAATAGCCGGCGGACACCAGCCTTTTGAAGGAGGTGCAATGCATGGGCGCCTTGTCCGGGAAAAAAGCCAGCACCATTTTGCCGTAATTGGTCTCCAACACCGCTTTTTCAGTGGCCCCGACCGGTTCCATGGGCGTCTGTTTCACTTTTTCCAGCAGCTGCTGAATCTGGCTATCGCTCAGCGGTTGACAGGGGGCGGCCTGCTGATCCTGACGGCCGGGCGCCGGCTGTTCCTTTTTTCCACAGCTGAAGAACGCGCACGTCAATGCCAACAAAATAAATAATTTTTTCATAGAACCTCCGTGTTCCACGATGTTCGTCTCACCCTGCAGGGTTTTATAATCCAGTAATTACAAAAATTTCGCAAAAATCGCAAGCAGTTTTTGCCCGCCTGCAGCGGCGATTTTCTTTTCAATTTGCATTATGCGCAGGAAATGGTTACTTTAAAAAATGGAAAAACCGTTTGCAGAAATTGTTTTCCCGATTCCTGTGGGCCATAGCTATACCTACTCCATTCCGGATAAATTCCAGGGCGATGCGGCGCCGGGCATGCGCGTGCTGGCGCCCTTTGGCCCCCGCAAAATGACCGGTTTCATCGTCAGATTGGCAGACGCCTGCGACCGGACGGATGTCAAGGCGATCGAAGAGGTGCTGGATCCGGTGCCCCTGTTCACCACAGAGGTGTTGGAGCTGGCGCAATGGATTGCAGAGTATTATCTGTGCGGCTGGGGCGAAGTGCTCAAAGCGGCCCTGCCCAGCGGCATCCATCAAAACTCGGTCAAGACCGTCCGCTTGACGCACAGCGATCCGGAACAGCTGGCGCGGCTGATCGAATCACGTGCGCCCCGCCAGGCGCAGATCGTCCGCCAGCTGATGCGGCAGAATCCGATGCCGTTGAACAAACTGGCGGCTGCGCTGGACGCCTTCAACATCTATGCAAGTCTGCGCAAATTACGCCAGGACGGTTTTGTCCGCATGGAACTGGCATTGCCCAGGCCCAAAGTGGGTGCACGCTACGAGACCCGCTACCGGCTGGCCGCCGCGTTTCGTGGACCTGCCTTGGAAAAGCTGATGGAGGAGCTGCAGTCCTCAGCGCCCAAACAGGCGCGCGTTCTGGCTGCTCTGTTCGAGGAGCCTGAAGCGCTGATCGCCGGCCCGGAACTGCTGCAGCAGGCCGGCGCCACCTGGTCAGCGCTCAGCAGCCTGATAAAAAAAGAGGTCCTGCAGCGTGAACGGGTTCAAGTGGAACGGCACTATGATCAGGGCATGGAGATCGAAACGCCGACGCCGCTGACTCTGAACCAGGACCAGGCAGCGGCCTTGGCGGCCATCGTTCGTCAGATCGATGCCGGCAAGTTCAGCACCATGCTGTTGCACGGCGTCACGGCCAGCGGCAAGACACAGGTGTATATCGAGGCCATTCAACATGCGTTGTCAAAAGGGTTGAACGCGGTGGTGATGGTCCCCGAGATCGCCCTGACTCCGCAGATGGTACGCCGCTTCCGCGGCCATTTCGGCGACCGAGTCGCCGTGTTTCACAGCCGCATGTCCCCGGGCGAGCGTTATGATTCCTGGCGCCGCACCTGGGAGGGCAAACATCAGATCGTCATCGGTCCCCGCTCCGCTATTTTCGCGCCGCTGCCCCGCGTCGGACTGATCGTCGTGGACGAAGAGCATGAGCCCAGCTACAAGCAGAACGATCTGACTCCGCGCTACCATGGCCGCGATGTGGCGGTCATGCGCGCCAAACTCAACCACGCGGTGGTGGTGCTGGGTTCTGCAACGCCTTCGCTGG
>JAKJDB010000782.1 GCA_022706175.1 Candidatus Zhuqueibacterota bacterium
TGACAGGCGCTTCCGTCACCACGGCGGCCGGCGCCTCAGCCGGGGCCGCCGCTGCGGTCTGCTGCACCAGGACTTTCATCGCTTTGTCGTCGAGCTTGATGATTTTAGTCCGCAACAGGGACTCGTTGAGGCGGTACTCGCGATCCAGTTGTTTGATCATCGCCGATGGCCCCTCAAAGCGGATGAGCACGTAAAAGCCATACTGCCGTTTGTTGATTTCATAGGCCAGCCGCCGTTTGCCCCAACGATCCATGGAGCTCACCTTGCCGCCGTTGGCGGAGATGAATCGCTCGTATTTGTTGATGATGCTGTCGATTTCCTCGGGCTTGAGCAGGGAATCGATGACGATGACGGTTTCGTATGTACGCAAGTTACTCCTCCTTGGTGATTCGCTGTTAAAGGATGATGTGGTTGAATTGATTCATGGCGGCCTCGATGCCGTCTTGGATAAAAACGCCGATCGCCCGGAGGCCGGCCTCCAGGGCCGCATCCACCAGCGGCCATTCCTTCTGAGAAAATTTGGCCAGAACGAAATCAGCCAGCTCCTTGGGCTGCTCTTCGTTGCGAATGCCGATGCGCAGACGGCTGAACTCACTGGTGGACAGATGTTCGATGATCGACGCCAGCCCCTTGTGACCGCCGGCGCTGCCTTGCGGCCGCAGCCGCAGGCGCCCCAGGGGCAGGTCGTTGTCATCCAGCACCACCAGCAAGCGGTCCAGATCGATGCGGTAATAGGCCATCAGCCCTGCCACCGCCTGGCCGCTGAGGTTCATGTAGGTCTGCGGTTTTGCCAGCAATACAGGCGTCTGCCCCCAGGTGGTGACCGCCGTCTCTGCGTTGCATCGCTTCGACCTGAACGCCGCCTGCCGCTCTTCGGCCAGTTGTTCCAGAACCAGAAAGCCGAGGTTGTGGCGTGTACGCTCATATCGTTTGCCCGGGTTGCCCAGGCCGACGATCAGACAGCGGCGCGGCTCAGATGGGGGTCGGTCGCTCACTCTTCGGCTTCTTCAGCCTCGGCTTTCTTGCCGATCACTTCCGGTTCAGCCGCCGCCGTTTCCTCGGTCGCCGCTGCCGGCGTTTCCTCGACAATGCGCAGCGCGGTGACGGTCACGACCGGCCGCTCGAGATCGCCGAGCACCTTGACCTTATCCACATGGATGTCGGACAGGTGCAGCGAGTCGCCGATTTTCAGCTCCGTGACGTCGAGTTCAATGTTGTCCGGAATATCGCTGGGCAGACATTCCACCTCCACTTCACGCATCAGATGCTGCATGATGCCGTTCTCTGTTTTAACTCCATAGGGCACGCCGATCAGACGGACCGGTACGGCCACGGAGATCTTTTCGGTCATGGACACGCCCATCAGGTCGACATGGATCGGCTGTTGGGTGATGGGGTCCCACTGGATTTCCCGGACCACGCATTTCTGAACGGCCTCGCCGTCAAAACGGACGTCGAACAGGGCGGACTCGGCATGGACGACGGCGAGCAACGCCTTGCTGTCCACCAAAAACGGCTGTGACGCTTTGCCGCGCTGATAAAAAATTCCAGGCACTTTATCTTTACGCCTGGTTCTTCTTGCCTCCGCCGAACCTGTGGTGGTGCGGCGCTGTGCTTCAATGACGTTTTCTGCCATGGGAGTTCCTCAGTAAAGGGTAACGGGATATTATAGGATCGGCCCTTTTTCCGGAAACAGATCGGAGATGGACCTCTCTTCGTGAATTCGAGTGATGCCTTCGGCCAGCAAGGGCGCGACGGATAAAAAGTGAAACTTTTCTTTCTTTTTATAATCGGGAATTTCAACCGAATCGGAAAAGAACAATTGCGAGATCACCGATTCCTGCAGACGCACCGCCGCGGACCCGGAGAGGATGGCGTGGGTGGCTGCGACGTAGACGTTTTTCGCGCCCTTGCTGTGCAGCACGACGGCGCCGTTACACAGCGTGCCGCCGGTGTCCACCAGGTCGTCCACCAGTAACACGTCCTTGCCGGACACATCGCCGATGAGCTGGTGGGTCACCACGCAGTCATTGTGCTTGATGCGGATTTTGTCCAGCATCACCAGCGGCGTGTCCAGCC
>JAKJDB010000783.1 GCA_022706175.1 Candidatus Zhuqueibacterota bacterium
GGAAAAAATGAAGCGCATGGTGAACTTTTGTTTTGACAAGAGCGCCAATGATGCACCGGCCATTTATCTGCAAAACGGCGTCTGGACCAACGACAACCGCTGCTATGATGCGGCAAAAATCATAACCGCCCTCAGTCTGCAGGATCGCCAGCCTGATCCTGCCTATGAATCAAGGCTGTTGGATTGGTATCGATTCATCGACCATCCGACGGTTGAACAACAACTATGGTATTTCCGTCGCTATAACAACAGCGACGCCATCCTGTCGGTGCTCAAAAGCGCGGTCAAGTTGGTCTCCAAGAATCTTGTCCAGATCGACAGCATGACCGCCGTACCGCCGGATCCGGACAACTTTCCGGATATCGAGGGCATCGAGGGGTTGACCATGACCGCCTTTGGCGGCCTGCTCTTTGATCGCGGGGAGATGCCCTGGACCGAGGTGCTCTATTTCCGTCAGGATAATTCACTCGGTCTGGAGCCCGGTGTCGCCGGTCTGGTGATGGCCAGCGACGACACGGTGCGCGTCGTGTCTCTGTTCAACACCAACAGCAGCAGCCGGGTGGTCAAGCTGCAGGCGGATTTTCTGCCGAAAATGATCCAGACTGTGCGCGTGAATCAGGGCGCCCCGACGCCGGTCAATGCCCTGTTGGCTTCCGTGACTCTGCCCCCGGAACAGCTGATCCAGGTGACCCTGCGTCTCGGCGGCGGCGATAGCACGCCGCCGCTGCCGGCCAAGAATCTGCGGCTGGTGCAAGCCACCGAGACCACCCTCACCATGGCCTGGGATGCTCCGGATCCAGCCGGCGACGGCGACACGGCCGCGGGCTATGTGATCAAACGCAACACAACAGAGTTGGCGCGCCAGAACGGTCTGCAGTTTGTCGACAGCGGCTTGTCGGAAGCGACCTCTTACACCTATGAGGTGATGAGTCTGGACTTTAGCGGCAATCTGAGTAAGACGGGTGTTTCTGCTTCCTTCACTACGTTGGCAGACGCAACACCGCCGGTGCTGGCAAGCGCGGCGCTGGTCGATTCGACGCACCTGTCTCTGGTCTTTAACGAACCGGTCCGGCTCGCCTCTGTCACAGCGTTGGCCCATTACACCATCGCTCCAACGGTGTCTATCCTTGGGGCTCAGTTGCTGCAAGATAAAAAGAGTGTTCTGCTGCATACCGCTGCGCACCGGGACGGCGTGAACTATACGCTGACGGTCACCGGCATTCAGGACAGCTCTAAAGCGATGAACGCCATGGCGGCCGCGTCGTTCAATTACTCTTTCACACTGCCGATCCAGGCCAGGGAGATCACGCCAACCACCTACCGGGTTGAACAGGTGGCGGAAAACGACAGCGTCTACATCGACCGCAATTATACGCTGCGAACCATTCCGGCCGGCCTGTCGGGCCAGTCGCGCATCGTCACCGCCAACAACGACAAATATGCCACGGACGCCGCCTTTTTAACTTTTCGTGTGAGCAAGCATGTGTATGTTTATGTGGCCTATGATCGCGATGTGACCACGCCTCCATTCTGGCTGCAGTCCTGGAACCGCACCGATTGGCTGGTCGAAACCAGCGATTCGCCCTTTATCTGCTATAAAAAGTATTTCCCGCCCGGCCTCGTTACCTTGGGCGGCAATGAGGGGGTGGGCAGCAATAGTATGTATCTGGTGTTCATGACGCCGGCTGAGGATGCGTCGCCGCCGGCGCCGCCCACCGGGCTTTGGGCTGCGCCCTGGACCGGTCAGTAACAACCAGTTTGATCGGGAAATGGTTTTCACCATAAGGATCGCCATGGATTCAAGGATCTGTCGACCGTTTTTTCATCAGGTCAAAGTTTGGGGTTGGATTGCAGCCTGCATGCTTTTTTGCTTTGCACTGCCATCGGCCGCCGCCACTTCGCTGGGCACACTGGGTAAATGGGGATTGCTCGAGATCCCGTTGCAGGGGCCCAGCCTGAACGGCTACACCGGATCACCGAACCCCTTTGCCATCCGCTTGGACGGCCTCTTTCGCGGGCCGGACGGCGCCGAGTATCGTGTGCCGGGATTTTTTGACGGCAACGGCAACGGCGGG
>JAKJDB010000055.1 GCA_022706175.1 Candidatus Zhuqueibacterota bacterium
GCTGCGCCGGCGGGCGCGACGCGCCGGCGCGTTTATCATCGAAGCCCGGCCCATCGAATCGATGAAGACCATCAAACGGCTGGTTGATTCTGCGGACCGGCTGCTGTTGGATGTGCCCTGTTCCGGCACCGGCGTCCTGCGGCGCAATCCGGACTTGCGCTGGCGATTGACGCCGGCCATGCTGGAGCAATTGATCGCCAAACAACAGCAGATCCTGCACCACTACAGCCGAATCGCTAAACCAGGCGGCCTGATCCTCTACGCCACCTGCAGCCTGCTCAAGGCCGAGGGCGAAACGCAGATCAGCCGCTTCCTCGAAAGCCATACCGGCGCCTTTAGCCTGCTGCAGGAGAAACGATTCAGTCCCAGCCGCGACGGCTTTGACGGATTCTATGCGGCGGTTTTGCAAAGAAAGGTACGATGTCTGTGAGCAAAGAAAAACTCGTTTTCGGATTCAACCGCAACATCCTCTTTACCGGTCTGACCAGCTTTCTCACCGACACATCGGTCAAGATGATCTATTCTATCATGCCCATGTTTCTGCTCTCCATCGGCGCTTCCAAAACCAGCCTGTCGCTGATCGAAGGCATTGCCGAAAGCACCGCCTCGCTGCTGAAAACGTTTTCCGGATTCTGGAGCGACCGGATCGGTAAAAACAAACCGTTTATGCTGATCGGCTACGGCCTGTCCGCCCTCATCCTCCCCCTCTATTCCCTGGCGGTCACTCCGTTTCACGTGTTGTACCTGCGCTTTACGGAACGGGTCGGCAAAGGGATCCGCACGGCGCCGCGCGACAGTCTGGTGGCCGCTTCCGCCCTGAAAGGACAGAGCGGCAAAAGCTTCGGCCTGCAAAAGGCCATGGATAACAGCGGCGCCATCGCCGGTCCTCTGATCGCCTTTGCGCTGTTGACGCTGCTTCCCGGGGATTATCGCACCATCTTTCTGGTCGCCGGCCTGCCGGCGTTAGCGGGTGTTTTCGTCATCCTGTTCGGCATCCAGGAGGTGAAAAAAAACAAGAACGAACTGCTGAGCAGCTTTCAATTCAGGGATTTTCCGACCAAGTACTATCTCTTTCTGGCCATTGTGTTCCTCTTTACCCTCGGCAATTCGACAGACGCGCTGCTCATGGTCAAAGCCCATGACGTGGGCGTGCGGGTCGCCTTGATCCCGCTGGTGTATCTGATCACCAGCCTGGTCTCCGTGCTGCTGGCTGTGCCGATCGGATCGCTGGCGGACAAAATCGGCAAGGAAAAGGTTCTCATCGCCGGCTACTTGATCTATAGCGCGGTCTATTACGGATTCGGCGTCACCCACAGCGCGACCGCCGTAACGGCACTCTTCGCCCTCTATGGCGTGTACTCGGCCGCTACAGACGGCATTCAAAAGGCCTTCGTCTCCGATATCATTGGTAAAAACAAAAAAGGTACGGGCCTGGGCATCTATAACGCTTTGCTCGGCGTCACTCTGTTGCCGGCCAGTCTGATCGCCGGCTATCTGTATGATACCGTCAATGCCAGCGTACCCTTTTACCTGGGCGCCTGCACCTCGGCCGGCGCAGCACTGCTGTTGCTGTTCTTCAGTGGAAAAGATAAACGGTGAAATTGTTATTGCATCATTAGGTAAAACCAGATTATATTATAGATCACATATTAGGAACGAATCGATCGACTCTGCTGAATCCGCCGTCTTTTACGTACGGTCTTAAACGAAAGCTTCCCATGTCTTCAGCTCTCTTTTCCCCTGAAAAACCGCCCTATCGACAAACCTGTACAGCCGTCTTGACCACACTGGAGGTAGACGCCAAGTCCGGCTTATCCTCTGAACAAATCGGTCAGCGCCTGCAACGCCACGGCGCCAATGAACTGCCGCAACCTCCGTCTGAACCCAAATGGAAGAAATTCCTCGCTCAATTCAAAGATCCGCTCACCGTGCTGCTGTTGATCGCCACAGTGATCTCGTTCATCGCCTGGATGATCGAGCGCGACTCGGTGATCCCCTTTGAGGCGATCACCATTCTGATCGTGGTACTGCTCAACGGTGTGCTCGGCTATCTGCAGGAAGCCCGTGCCGAGCAGGCCATCGCCGCACTGGCAGCCATGTCTGCGGCCACCGCACGCGTGCTGCGCAACGGCGTACAGCAGACCATCCCGGCCCGTGAGCTGGTCCCTGGCGACATCCTGCTCATCGAGGAGGGCGACACCATACCGGCCGATGCGCGGGTGTTGGAATCCGTCGCGCTTAAAGTGGCGGAGGCTGCGCTCACCGGCGAAAGTGCGCCGGTGAGCAAAGACAGCGCTTCGCTGGATGCCGAAACCGGCATCGGCGACCGTCTGAACATACTGTACAGCGGCACCGCGGTCACCAGCGGCCGCGGCCGCGCCGTAGTGGTGGCCACCGCCGCTGACACCGAGATCGGAAAAATCGCCGACACCCTGAAGGAGACGGAAAAAGAGAGCACGCCGTTGCAGCGCGAGCTGGCCGGCGTCGGCCGTATGCTGGGCATCACCGTCGTCGCCATCGCCATCATCATCAGCATCACCATCCTGCTGGTGGAGGACCTCAAGGGATGGTCCGATATGGTGGACGTGCTGTTGCTCGCGGTCTCGTTGGCCGTGGCGGCTGTGCCCGAAGGGCTGACCGCCATCACCACCATTGTGCTGTCCCTGGGAATGGAGCGCATGGCCAAACGCAACGTGATCGTGCGCAAGCTGAACGCGGTCGAAACCCTTGGCTCGACCACGGTCATCTGCTCGGACAAAACCGGAACCCTGACCAAAAACGAAATGACCGTGCGTAAAATGGTCACCGCCGGCGGTGAGGTGTCCATCACCGGTGTGGGCTATGAGCCGGCGGGCCATCTGGAGAGTGATGGAAAGCCCCTGGAATCCGGGCCGCTATGGAACGAGGTTCGCTATGCCCTGCGCGCCGCTCATCTGGCCAACAACGCACGGCTGGTCAAGAACAAAGAAAACGTCTGGACCGTTCAAGGCGATCCCACCGAAGGCGCTCTTTTGGTGGCGGCGCGCAAAGCCGGCTGGAATGAGGCGGAGCTCTCCGAACGGTTCCCCCGCGTTCACGAGGTGCCGTTCAGCAGCGAGCGCAAGCTGATGAGCACCGCGCACAAAGACCTTGATAAAGAAGAACGCTATCTGGTGGTCAGCAAGGGCGCGCCGGATATCCTGCTCGCGCGCTGTTCCCATGTTCGCGTCGGCGAAGAGGTGCAGCCGTTGACCGAACAGCGGCGGGCGGCCATTCTGGCGTCGGTCGACAAGCTGGCCCATGAAGCCCTGCGCACGCTGGGTGTGGCGTTCCGCACCGTGCACGCGGATAAAGTCACCGGCGAGATGAACGACGACGAGTTTGAGAACGAGTTCGTCTTTCTCGGAGTGATCGGCATGATCGATCCGCCGCGCGCTGAGGCGGCGGAAGCGGTTCAGGTTGCGCGCAAAGCCGGCGTCCGTTCGGTGATGATCACCGGCGATCATCCTGCCACTGCGGAGGCCATCGCCCTGGAGTTGGGCATCACCGGCAAAGGCGATCGCATCGTCTCCGGCGCTGAGCTGCAGAAAATGGACGACGAAGAGCTGAAGGCGGCGGTGCAACACACCTCGGTGTACGCCCGTGTGGCGCCGGAGCACAAGCTGCGCATCGTTCGCGCGCTCAAATCGCACGGCGATATCGTAGCCATGACCGGCGACGGCGTCAACGACGCCCCGGCGCTCAAGAGCGCGGACATCGGCCTGGCCATGGGCATCACCGGCACCGACGTTTCCAAAGGTGCAGCGGACATGATCCTGACTGATGATAATTTCGCCAGCATTGTGGCGGCAGTGGAAGAGGGACGGGCGATCTTTGCCAACATTCAAAAATTCCTGCGCTACCTGCTTTCATCCAACATCGGCGAGGTGTTCGTCATGTTCTTCGGCGTCATTCTCGCCCGTATGATCGGGCTTCATGCCGAAGGCGGATCAGCGGTGGTGGCGCCGCTGCTGGCGGTGCAGATCCTGTGGATCAATCTGCTCACCGATGCGGCGCCGGCTCTGGCGCTGGGTGTCGATCCGGCCGATCACCGGCTGATGAAACGGCCGCCGCGCGACCCGCTGACCCACGTGATCACCCGCGACATGTGGATCGGCATCGTTCTGGTGGGCGCGGTGATGGGCATCGGCACTCTGTTGGTGATGGATTACTGCCTGCCGGGCGGATGGATCCCCGGAGACGGCGAGGTGCGCTACGCCCAGACCATGGCCTTCACCGTGCTGGTCTTTTTCCAGCTTTTCAACGTCTTTAACGCCCGGTCGGGCTATGAGAGCGCGTTCAAAGACCTGTTCAGCAATCCGTGGATCTGGCGGGCGGTTCTGCTGTCGGCCGTGCTGCAGGCGGTGGTTCTCTATATTCCATTCCTGCAAAAAGCCTTTGGCACCTGGCCGCTGAGTTGGATGGATTGGGTGATCTGCATCGTGGTCTCGAGCAGCGTATTATGGGTGCGCGAGATATCCAAAATGCTGTGGCCCAAACCCCAGCGCCCTGCCGCAGCAGGGCGCTGACCAAGATACACGTTGCACGGGACACAAGGTTGAAAAGGACGGTTGCTGCGCTGCCTGCCGCATCCGTCAAAGGCAAAGACGATCATAGAAACTGTTTTCATATAATTGATTGGATCAGTACGTAATCCCTAACATGGAGGTTTGCATGAGCGTCAAAATGCGTCTGGGAATCATGATGTTTTTGCAGTATGCGATTTGGGGCGCCTGGTCTCCGGTGCTGTCCGCGTATCTGGAAAACACGCTTCATTTCACCGGCATGCAGATCGGCATCATCTACAGCCTGCTGCCGCTGGCCACCATCATCTCTCCGTTCATCGGCGGACAACTCGCCGACCGCTATTTTTCCAGCGAAAAAGTGATCGCCGTATTGCAGCTCATCGGCGGACTGCTGCTGATCTACATCTCACGGCTGACCGACTATACCACGATGATGTGGCTGTTCTTCCTCTATTCCCTGCTCTACGCTCCGACCATGGCGCTGACCAACTCGATCGCTTTCATCAACATGAAAGATTCTGAAAAAGAGTTCGGTCAGGTGCGCGTCTGGGGCACCATAGGCTGGATCGTTGCAGGTCTGCTGCTCTCGGGCTGGCGGTATCTGGGCAGTGGTCCCGGCGCCGACACCCTGCTGCTGGCCGGTATTTTTTCGCTCCTCCTCGGCGTTCAGGCCTTTACTCTTCCGCATACGCCGCCGCAAAAGAACGCCGCCAAACCCTGGGCGTTTATTGAAGCGCTCAAAATGCTCAAAGATAAAAACGTTCTCGTCTTTACCATCATCGCTTTTGTCGTGGCCACGGAATTGATGTTCTACTATGTGTTGACCGCCCCGTTCCTGGTGTCGGATAAAATCGGCGTCTCTTCCAACTCGATCTCCGCCGTGATGGTCATCGCCCAGGCGGCAGAGATCCTGGTCCTGGCTTTTCTCCTTCCCTGGGCTCTGCCCAAATACGGCATCCGCACCGTACTGACCATCGGCATTCTCGCCTGGCCGATCCGTTACATCATCTTTGCCATCGGCTCGCCCGCCTGGCTGGTGATCGCCTCCCTGGCGTTGCACGGCTTCTGCTTTGTCTTTTTCTTTGCCGCAGCGTTCATCTATTTTGACACCATCGCCCCCAGCGATATCCGCAATTCCGCTCAGAGCTTTATCACCCTGGTGACCTATGGTCTGGGCAATTACGTCGGCAGCCTCTTTGCCGGCTGGATTAAATCCATGTTCACCACCCCAGAGGGCATCACCAACTGGACCAACGTCTTCCTCGTCCCCTGCGCACTGACCATCCTGTGCGCGGTGGCTTTTCTGGCGTTCTTTAAAACCAATACGGTCAAGGCGAAAAGCTGACGTCGGCGATCGGCGGACATTCAGTGCCCGCCTGATCAACAACTCAACTGACCATCAATAGATAAAAAACGGGGCTGCTGGATTTAACAGCAGCTCCGTTTTTTTATTACTAAATTGAAATTAATCGGCCTTGTCAACGACGAAAACGTCGAGGCAATCGACAGTGTTGTCGAAAAAGAACGGCAAAAAGGTAAAACCTCCATAGCCGATCGCCACTTATTGATTAAAAATCAATATATTGCCTAAACGGCCGAAATTTTGGCCCACTAATTGCAGATGTCTGGCACGACCAACCTCCAGGCAGCGCAACGCACTGCCTGTCCCATCTCTACAAACGAGCGATACTTTACGGCATGAATTATGCTGCTTTTCAGCGTTGATCTATTTCACAAACCATAAAGGGAACAACCGGTGAGGACGCTGATTCACAAGTTCTTTTTTTTAATCCTTACAGCTTTGGCCGCGGGCAGACCGCTGCAGTCGCAGAGCCCCATGCTGAGCCTGGATCCTGTGCCGGAAACGATCAACGCGATTCGATTTGATCCATCCTATTATTACAACGCTTCTGAGCGCGTCAACGTTCTGGCGGATAATCTCGCGCAGCGATGGCAGGCCAACGGTGTCACTACGGTCTTTTACAAGGCCTATGACCCGGCCTACGGCGCCAAGTACCGGACCGATTATGATCTGAATGTAGAAGCGGATTATGGCCGTCAGAATCTGCTAAAACATATGATCAAGGCATGTTCAAGCCGAGGCATTCAGGTCATGGCCTGGATACCTGCCTTTCAGCATAAAGCGGCGTGGGACAAACATCCGCATTGGCGGGTCAAAAATGCGGACGGCAGCGATTATCGCCTCAACGATACAAGCTATCCGCTCTGCGCCGCTAATCCGGAGGTGCGCGACTGGTGGCTCGGTTTCATACGCGACCTGCTGGACCACTATCCAGGGCTGGCAGGAGTGGATATCGGCGAGCCGGTAGTCGCCTGGCAGAGCGCCTATTGCGGCTGCGCCTCCTGCGCACGGCAAAAAACAGAAAGCGGCTGGAACGACGTCTCTGCCCTTGGATTGAATAAAACGTTGCTGGCCGGATTTGAACTCATCCACTCCCATAAAAAGATCGCGTGCGTCACATCGGTGGTCAGCCCGAAGGCCGATGGCGCCGTCTATACGCCGGCTGAACAGCGCGGCTATACGGGTTTTGATCTGAATGCGTTGCTCGACAGTGAGCAACGGCCGGATTGGATCAGCCTCGAGCTGATGTGGCAACAGTGGGCCGATCTCTACCAAAATCCTGTTCTTTTCTCACCGAACTGGGTCAAACAAGCGGCTGCCGCTGTAAAAAATCAAGTGGCCGAACGCAGCCGATTGCTCGCCCACCTTGAATTAACGCCGTTTGGCCGGCAGGGTGTGGATGCCTCGCAATTGCAACAAAGCATGCTCGCCGCCAAAGAAGCGAACGTGGTTGACATCGACCTCTACGATAGCCACCAGATCGATCGCGATGACGTTTGGCCCGCGGTCAAAGAGGGATTCCGCCGGCAGATCATCCGCCGCGCCCTTATCGTCAGCGACCCTCTTGGTGAAAACGACGCACGCCAGGTGGCCGGCCTGCTCAGCCATTTTCAAACCGAGACGGAAATTTTTCTGTTGCCGAAGGACGGCGCTTACACGCCTGGAAAGATGCAAAATCAGGACCTGCTTTTCTACATCGGTGTTGATCCGAAATTCAGCATTCCCCATTCTTTTCTCCAGGAGGCCGCAGGCTTTGACGGCGTCCTCGCCTGGATCCATTTCGGCATCGATCAGTACCTGAAGCAACCTGAAACAGCCGATTACGGCTTTCAGCATGCCGGCTCGGCCTTTGATTCCTCGTGGAACCGTGTGCGTTATAAATCAGCCCTGCTGTTCAAGCAGGATCCGGATTTCAACCGGCTGTCGATTCAGGACAGCAGCCGATGCAAGGTCCATGCTTGGTTGGAAAACGGCAACGACCGCCTGCCCTATGCCGTGCACAGCGGCAACCTGTGGTATTTAGCGGATCTGACCACCGCCTTTGTGCTGGAAGGCGGCAGTTACATCGTCTTTGCCGATCTGCTGCATGAGATCGTCGGGCAAAATCATTGTTCCAATCTGCTGGCCATGGTGCGCATCGAGGACCTGTCGCCGCTCTCGGATGTCGCTTCCCTGCGGCGCATCGCAGATTATCTGTACAGCCAGGATGTTCCCTTTTCCATCTCGCTGGTTCCCTTTTACCTGGATCCGGCGAACAACACCGCCGCCTCGCTTTCCGATCAGCCGGAATTTGTCGCCGCGATCCAGTACATGGTCCGCAAAGGCGGGGTGATCGTCATGCACGGCAACACCCACCAGTATCGCGGCGAGACCACCTCGGATTACGAGTTCTGGGATATGATGAACGACAGCCCGCTGTTCTCCGATTCGCGCGAATACGTGCGTGAACGGCTCGAATCCGGCATGGAGGAATTGGCGAAAAACGGACTGTTCCCGATCACCTGGGAGACGCCGCATTACGGCGCCTCCCAGCTCGACTATGCGGTGATCAACGGTTATTTCAGTTCCGCTTATGAGCGCCGACAGACCATCGATCTGCACGGATCGGATCAGCTGGTTCCGTGGTTGATCTACCGTCACGCGGCGGGCGGAAAAATCATCCCTGAAAACCTGGGCTATATCCCGCTCAGCCGGCAGGAGGCCGGACCGCTGCTCGAGGCAGCGCGCAACCATTCGGCGCTGCGCGACGGCATCGCCAGCTTCTTCTTCCATCCCTTTGTCGATCTCAACGTGCTGAAAGAGATCATCCCGCGCATGAAACAAATGGGCTATCGTTTTACCGATCCACGCCATACCAGCCAACAGGTTCGCGGAAAAACCTTTCGCGTCCTCACCGGCAGCGGCGACATCGAGCTGCCGCTCGCCTCCTCTTACCTGCGCGAATTTTATCTGGACCCGCATGGCATGGTCCGCGATGAAACTTTTTCACAGCGGCCGGCCGGCGACACCCTGCGCAAAACGATCACGGCGCCTGAGGGATGGATCTATGTCGCGCAAGCCGTAGCCGCGAAACCGAAAGGACGGATCGCCGATCTTCTCAGCGGCGTGGTCAACCGGATGCCCAGAACAGCTGATTATTTTGCAGCAAGCCAACCGTTGACCGGCCAAAATGGACAACCCGTCCTCATGGTCATGCTTTATGACCGTGAAACGAAAGGTAGAACAGCCAGGGATCAGGATAACTGGCAACAGGCGCTGGGCAGTGTGGGCCTGGATGTTCTGCGGCTGCAGGTCGATGAATTCTTCACCGTGCCGGAGGGCGCCAACCTGATCCTGGTCCCGCATGCGGCGGCGGTCAAGCTGAAAGAGCAACAAATCCTGCTGCTCGTGCGCACCGTGCAGAACGGCGCCCACCTGATCCTCGAACGGCCTTCGAATCTCAGCGCTGCCATAGGCATAACCCCGGAGGACAGCCTGTGGACCGTAACTTCGATCGTGGATGAATACTATCCGACAGTGGCGATCCGGTGGAGTTCGACGGATACGCTCAATGAGTTCGAGACCGAATTCGATTACATCACCTATGCCTCAGAGCCGGTGTCCGGCAAACCCGTGGTGATCGGCGGCGATTACGGTAACGGCCGATATCTCTACTGGGCCACTTACTTCGATCCGGACAGCCACGGCGGATTCGGCCGTTTCCCCTTTGTCATGGAGATGCTGCGCTATCACTTTGGACTCCAGCCGCTGGTCCGCCGCGACGCCGTGGAAATCTATTTCGATCCCGGCTCACGCGAGGACATCAGCATTGAAGATCTGATCAAACTTTGGCGCAAAAACGGTGTGCGCATCATCAACGTCGCGGGCTGGCACAGCTATCGCGACTATATCTACGACTATGGCCGTCTCATTGAATTGGCGCATGCCAACGCCATGAGCGTCTATCTCTGGCTGGAGCTGCCGCATGTCTCGGAAAAATTCTGGCTGGATCACCCCCAATGGCGCGAGCAAAATGCGCTGGCAGCGGATGTCGACACCT
>JAKJDB010000784.1 GCA_022706175.1 Candidatus Zhuqueibacterota bacterium
CCCCGTGGGCACAACCAGCAACCATATCGACGGTTTTTTTCCGGCGAATCTGCAGGAGCGCAGGATCGATCCCAGCGGCTGGATCCTGTGCAAGGCCGGGGATGTCTACGCCGGCTGGTATCCTCTGCAGCCGGTGGAGTGGAGCGAAGAGTACGAGTTGCGCACTCTGGTGTGGAACCTCGGCACCGGCAGCACGCGCAACGACGGAACCATGGATCTGCGCAACTATCGCCTGCGCAGCTGGCCGCTGCAAAACGGCTATGTGATTCAGGTGGGTTGTTTGTCCGAGAATGGATCCTTTGACGCGTTCTGCCGGTCGGTGGTGGAAACCAGACCTGTGGCGGTTTTGCAGCCCGGCCGGGTGTCTGTAGATTATCGAACGTGGGATGGACGGCGGATGGAATTCGCCTATCCCGATCAGCGCAAATTGAACGGCGAGAAGGTGGCGTATGAACAGTTCAAGCTGTTCGACGGCCCTTTTCTTCAGGCGGAGGTGGACAGTGAAATGCTGATGATGCGCTATGGTGGGAAAACGCGTATTTATGATTTTAAAACTATGACCATCCAGTAATCAGCCGCTGCTCGGCGTTCAGGTGGCGGTCGTCTGTTCGCCGCTTGAACGCCGGGCAGCGAACAGCCGCGCCCAAAAGGGCGCTATCTCGAACGAGGCTCCGCCGGACGAATTCATGGAAACCGATTCCCCTTCGTTCCAGATGTCGAGCAAACCATCGATGTCCTTTACGGTGCAGGTAACGCCGCGGGGGCTGTTGTTCAGCGCGACGATGATCTGTTCCTCTTCACAAGATCTGCTGAAAACATAAATCCGTTCTTCGTCATTCACCAGCAGGGTTTGAAAATCACCGCATTGCAGCGCCGGGTGGCGGTTGCGCAGATGGATCAGCCGGCGATAGAGCTGATGCAGCTCATGGTCAAAGGCGACGATTTCCGCTTCGCGTCGTATCGAACCGTCCGGCAGAAACCGGGCCGGGGCGTACGACTGGTCCGGCCAAAGCATCGGCTGCCGGCAACAGGGATCGTTGGCCCCCCACATGCCCGCCTCATCGCCGTAATAAATCATCGGACTGCCGACATAGGTCATTTGAAACAGCGCCATTAATTTTTGTATTTGCCGGTGCTGTTGAGTGGGTTTGGTGATACGATAGCGTGGATTCTGCGCCTGAGACCAGCTGCCGTGGCGGCTCCACTGGCGGTCAAGGTCGGCAGGCGCGGGGAATCATGGCTGTCGTAAAGATTCTGCATCGCGTAGGCCACCTCGGCGGGAAAAGCCTGGCGCAGCTCGCGCAACCGTTGATCAAAAGCGGAGGTGGTGATCCGTGTCTTTTGGTCGATGAAATATTCAGCGCAGCAAAACGCAAAGTTATAATTCATCACCGCATCGAATTCATCGCCCTGCAGATAGGGCTGCAGGACCGGAATGGCATCGATCACCTCCGCGGTCAGATAGGCCTGCGGATTGATCGATTTGACCAGGCGGCGCCACGCTTGCCAGAACGGGTGGGCGATGCAGAACGCCACATCCAGACGCCATCCGTCGATGCCTGCGGAAAGGTCGCCGTTGTGATGTGGATCCATCCAGCGTCTGGTCGCCTGAAAGATATAGTCCCGCGGTCCCTTCACAATGCCGTTTTCATCCTGCTTCCACTCCGGCAGTTCTCTGAATCCAAACCACCCCTGATAATCGAAGGTTTTCCCGGCTTGCGGATCGTCCCAGCTTTTAACCTTGAACCACTCCCGGTAGGCAGATCTCTGTTGCTTTTCCCGCACATCCTGAAAAGCCCAAAAGGTCACTCCCACGTGGTTGAACACACCGTCTAAAATGAGATGCATGGAGCGGCGGTGGATTTCCTGAATCAGGATCAGCATCAGCTGATCCGCCTGCGTCCATATCCAGGTGGAGGGGTAAGCGGGATTTTCTTTGCCTAGGGCTATGCGGTCCCCCTGCGGATCCGGCCCCAGATTGGGATCGATGTGATGATAGGTGGCGCCGTCGTATTTATGGCTGGAGGGTGCGGAGAAGACCGGACACAGATAGAGCGCGG
>JAKJDB010000785.1 GCA_022706175.1 Candidatus Zhuqueibacterota bacterium
CCGCCCTGAATGAGGATTGGGGCAATATGGTGCGCAATCCCAGTCGTGAAGACGAGGTGAAAACAGCGGGCAACGACACGACGCTGCATTGGTTTTGGTTCGACAACATGACCCCGGCGACCGTGAGTCATGCGGATGAGGTGGTGGTGACTTTCCAGGCGAATTTGTCCAAGGCGATCGCGAACAAAGGCTTTGCGTTCGGCGACACGCTGTTGGTGCGCTCAGGGTACTTTGGCACAGCCAAAGAGGTGCGCACCAAAACCATGGTTCGTCAGGGCTTCACCGCGGTCTACAGCGCCACCGACACGGTGGTGACCACGATCGGCGAAAAGTTGAACTATCAGTTTTACAAGATTAAGAACGGCGTGGAGTATCGCGAAATATTCTACAACTTTTATTACGAGGGAGAAACGGCCGGTCAGGCGGAGCGTCGCGAGGGCGAGGTGAGCTCGGCGGTCATGACCATCGCCGATGTGGTGGAAAGCGAGTCGGATCTGCATCGGATGCCCTTGTTCCGCAACACCGCGGTGGTGAAGCAGGATGTCCTGGTGACCCTGACCTGCGATGTGCGGCCGGCGATCTTTCAGGTCATGGCCGGCTCGACGCTGGACGACATCCAGGGCAATCTCGATGTGACCACGGCGGCACAGATTCTGCAGATGGGCGTGGCGGTGAACGGCCCGTTCACCGGCAACTGGGACACCTGGGGTACCGGCTTGATGGAATCGCCGCTGCACAAAATGTGGGATGACGGCACCCACGGCGATGCGGTGGCCGGCGACAGCATCTACACCATTCAGATGCAGCTCAACCGGGACAGCGTCGACGTGGTCGGCCAGGAGTTCAAGTTCGGCATCGGCGGCGGCGATAACGAAGGCGGCTATGGCAACAACCACATCGAAAACGTGGACGACAGCCAATCCACCTTCACCATCAACGCCCAGTTCGGCAGCATCGATCCGGTGTTCTACAGCGCGTGGGATTTTGACAACCGCAGAAATGTGACCGCTGTGGAGCGCACCGGAAACCGGATTCCGACCGAGTTCTCGATCGCACAGAACTATCCGAATCCATTCAATCCCAGCACCATAATCGCCTACAACCTGGCGAAAACGGCCGACGTCAAGCTGGTGGTCTACAATCTGCTTGGCAACAGAGTGGCCACACTGGTGAACAGCCGGCAGACCGCGGGCAGCTACAAGGTGACGTGGAATGCCATGGATGATTGGGGTCGACCGGTGAGCGCCGGCATCTATTTCTATCGCATCGAAGCCGGCGAAAATGTCAGAATGCTCAAGATGATGCTGATCAAATAAGGAAAATGGCCTCCGTCCAGTACTGGAGGGAGAGCAGCAACTCGAGCAAGAGCAGTAAAAAATAAAGCGGGTATCGCCCCTCTGGCGATGCCCGCTTTTATTTTTGCAGACAAAAAAAGGCCGACCGACACGCCGGCATCGGCTCCTGGGTCAGGGGCCGATTATCGCAGCAACGTCATCTTGCCATGCACAACCCGCTCCTCTGTCTCGAGGCGATAAAAATACAAGGCGCTGGCGACCCGTTGGCCGTTTTCCTCCGTGCCATCCCATCTGAACTCATGGATCCCGTCCTGCTTCCATCCCTGCCATACCGTTTTCACCAGACGTCCCTGCAGATTGAGAATATCCAGCTTTACCTGCCTGGGCCGGTCGATCTGCACGCGCAGAACCGTCGTGCTGTTGAAGGGATTGGGATAGGCTGAAAGCAAGATAGGATTCTGCGGCACCGGCTGAATTTCCACCGCCGTCGGCAGGTTGGCAAAATCCGGCCTTTGATCCATATAGAGGCGGAATTCCCCGGCTCGCAGGAAAATCGGCTGGTGGATGGAAGTGACTTCGAGACTGTCGCGATTGAACACATCGTACCAGCGGCCGGTCTTTTGAAAAAGCGGATTGACGTAATTGGCGAACACGTTAAAATTGCCGAGAACGACCACCTGGGTCAGAGAATCCTGCAAATGGATCCGCTTCATGCCGCTGCCGAGGTCAAGCTGAAAATCGTTACTGTGAAAAACCCGGTAGGT
>JAKJDB010000056.1 GCA_022706175.1 Candidatus Zhuqueibacterota bacterium
GGACTCTAAATTCATCGCCATCGAAAACGGCGTGGTGGTGGATTTCACTATGAACGAGGCCTGCGCCGCAGGCACCGGCTCCTTTCTCGAAGAACAGGCGGCCAAGCTGGGCATCTCGATCATCGACGAGTTCGCTGAACTGGCGTTCTCCTCAGAGACTCCGGTGCAAATGGGCGAACGCTGCACCGTGTTCATGGAAAAGGACGTGTCCGCTTATCTGCAGCAGGGTGTAGCCAAAAAAGACATCGCCGCAGGCCTGGCGTTCAGCGTGGTGCAAAACTATCTCAACCGAGTGGTGCGCGACCGTCGGATCGGTGAAAAGATCTATTTTCAGGGCGGCACCGCCTACAACAAAGCGGTGGCCGCGGCGTTCGCCGCGGTGTTGCACAAGCGCATCGTAGTGCCGCCGCATAACGGCGTGATGGGCGCCATCGGCGCCGCCCTGCTGGCGCGCGATCATATGGTGCAGCAAAACCACGCCAGCCGGTTTTACGGCTTTGAATTGAAAGCCGAGTTCGCCATCACCCATTTCCGCTGTAAGGCTTGCACGAATCAATGTGAGATCCAGCAGATCACGGTCAACGGTGAAAAAACCTTTTGGGGGGACAAATGCTCGGACCGCTACCGCAAAAAAACGACCGCGCTCCAGCGCACCGTGCTGCCCGATTTAATCGGGCTCTACAACGGCCTGTTGAATCAGGACATTCCCGGGCCCGACGGACTGGGCCTTCGCATAGGCCTGCCCAAAGCGCTCTATTACTATGACCGCTTTCCATTTTGGCGCAGCTATTTCGGCGCCCTCGGTGCAGAGGTGGTGGTCAGCGAAACCACCAACCGCCCGATCATCGCCCTCGGCCGTGAGCACAGCATTGCAGAGCCCTGCTTTCCCATCATCGCCGGCCACGGCCATGTCGTGCGCTTGCTTGAAAAGACGGACATCGATTACGTGTTTGTCGCCAATGCCATCAACAGCGAAACCGAATTTCCGCAAACCGAATCCTGGTTCTGCCCCTGGGGTCAGACGCTGCCGCTGGTGCTGAAGAACAGCCTGACGGACGAAGGGTGGCGACGCCGGCTGCTGGCGCCGGTGATCCGTTTCCGCGATGGGGAGGCGTCCGTGGAAGCGTCGTTGTTCGATATGGCCAAACGGTTCGGCGTTTCCAGAAAACGCCATCGCCAGGCGGTGCGCTGGGCCTATGCGGCGCAGAGAGCCTTTCAGCGGGATATACTAGAGGCCGGTCGCCAGGCGCTGCAGACGCTGCGGCAAAACCATCGGCCGGCCGTCGTGCTGGTGGGCCGCGCCTATAACCTGTATGATCCGGGCTTGAATCTCAATATTCCGTCCAAACTGCGCGAAGGATACGGCATCGACGTCCTGCCCATGGATTTTGTGCCGTTCCAAGGCATCGACATCTCCGCCTGGCATGAGAACATGTTTTGGAATTACGGCCGGAAAATCCTCCAGACCGCAGCCTGGATGGCCGGACAGAAAGATCTGCATCTGATCTACATCACCAATTTCAAATGCGGCCCGGATTCCTACATCAAGCATTTTGTCCGCGATGCCGTCGGCGCTCCCTATCTCACTCTGCAATTCGACGAACACAGCAACGATGCCGGCGCCCTGACCCGGTGTGAAGCCTTTTTGCAGAGCAAGGGGATTTTAACCGGAGCGAGCCGTTCGATGGGTCCCAGCCCGCAGGCGAGCCTGGCCGCAGAGAGGATGACAAATTCGAGAAAACCGCATGCATAGTCCCCTGAGCGGAAGAACACTCTATATTCCGCAAATGTCTCTGGAGGGCAGCGCCTGCATGGCGGCCGCCTTCCGCTCCATCGGCGTGCAGGCGCAGCCGGCGCCCGAGGCGACCACCGCCACCTATCAGCTGGCAAAAAAGTATTTATCCGGCGATGAATGCCTGCCTGAAGCCGTAACCCTGGGCAGTCTGCTGCAGATCACCCAACAGCCGGAGTATGACCCGGCGAAAACCGCGTTCATGATGCCGACCTCCAACGGACCCTGCCGCTTCGGCCATTATCTTCCCCTGCTGCGCAAGGTGTTCAGGCAGCGGGGGGAAGAAGAGGTCCTGCTCTTTTCACCCTCCAGCACCGACGGCTATGCGGACATCGGAGAACACGCGCAGGAACTGGTGCGCACCGGCTGGCGTGCGGTGGTGGCTTCGGATATCCTGCGCAAACTGCTGTTCTCCACCCGGCCGTACGAGCGGAAGCCGGGCGCCAGCGATGCGGTCTATCGCCGTTCGCTCGATTCGCTCTGCGAAGCCATCGCCACGCCGCATGTT
This sequence comes from Candidatus Zhuqueibacterota bacterium, assembly GCA_022706175.1. The sequence goes on from JAKJDB010000056.1 coordinate 2,301, forward strand.
TCGCACAGAAAACGGCTGCAGCGAATGGTCGCTGCGCTGGAGACCATTCTGGCAGATTTTTCCGCCATTGCCCAGGATCGCACGCAGCCGCGGCTGCGCATCGGCATCGTAGGTGAAATATTCTGCCGCCTGGATGAATTCAGCAACGACCAGCTGGTGCGCACCGTGGAAAAGTACGGCGGGGAAGTGTGGATGTCCGATGTCTCTGAATGGGTCTGGTACACCAGCGACGAGGCGGAGAAACGGCTCATCCGCACCGGCAGGCGCTATTCCTTCAGCATGCTGGGCGAAAAAATTAAGAGCTCGATTATGGCGGCGGATGAGCACAAGCTGCTGGAGCCGTTTCGCGAGAGTTTTAAAAAATACCCGGAGCCGGGACACATCACCGAGATCCTTGACCTCAGCCGTCCCTATCTGCCGCGCGAAGGGGCGCACGGAGAGATGGTGATCAGTCTGGGCAAAGCCATCTGGTACCACCACCACGGCGTCAGCGGAGTCATCGACATCAGCCCGTTCACCTGCATGAACGGTATCGTGTGCGAGGCGGTCTACCCGCGCGTGAGCCGCGATCTGAACGGCTTTCCGCTGCGCGTGCTCTATTTCGACGGCTTGCGCTCCCGGATCGAAACCGAGGTGGAGATCTTTATGGAACTGGTGAGGAATTACCGCTCATGATCTATGTTACCAGTGCTCTGCGCTGGCTGATCGGGTTGCCGCTGGCAGCGTTGGCCCTGCTCAGCATCACCCTGATGGCCATGGTGTTGCCGATCAAAGTCTATAATCGGCCGGGCCGCGCCCTGCTGCGCGGATTGGTGTGGCTGTTCGGCGGCCGAGTCCGCGTCGAGGGATTGGAACATGTGGATCCTGCTCAAGGCTATCTGTTCATGTCCAATCACGTCAGCCTATTCGATATTCCGGTGCTCGGCGGCTATATTCCCAACCTGGCCCGGGGCCTGCAGGCGGCGGAGCAATTCAACTGGCCTATCGTAGGGTGGTTCCTCCGCGCCATCGGCAACATTCCCATTTCGCGTGAAAACGCCCGGGCGTCCTGGGCCAGCATGCAACGGGCGGCGCAGATCATAAAAAACGGCACCTCGGTCATCATTCTGCCTGAAGGCACGCGAACGCGCACCGGAGGGCTGAGTGAATTTAAAAAAATGCCGTTCCATTTCGCCAAGATGGCGGACGTGCCGGTCGTGCCCATCGGCCTGTCCGGATTGTATCGTTTTAAAAACTGCGGCAGCTGGCTGGTGCGGCCGGGCCTCATCAAGGTGCGCTTCGGCCGGCCCATTCCAGTGGAACAGATCGCCGACTGCAAGGTCGATGAGCTGCGCCTGCTCGTCCGCGAGCGCATCAGCGAGATGATTGAAACACCGTAACAAGCGAAGCCCGATCATCGCGGAGCTGGAGCTCCGCGCCCCTTGTTGCTGTCTTTCAATAAGCGCGGACGTCCGCGATTTACTCTTCGTACGGAGCTGGAGCTCCGCGCCCCCATCTACGAATATTTAATCCACTTGACCACTTCCGGCAGCGTCGCCCGTTTGCCGTAGAGCAGAATGCCGACGCGGAAAACACGGCCGGTGAGCCAGATCAGGCCATAGATCGATGCGATCATGATGGCGATGCTCAACAGCACCTGATAGAGCGGCGCGGCGCCCACGGTGTAGCGCAGAAACATCAGCAGAGGCGCGAAGAATGGAATTAACGACAGCGCCACAGCCAGGGTGCTGTTGGGATTGTTGATGATGAAAAACATGGCGAGAAAGCCCATTAGAATCAGAATCGTCACCGGCCACTGCAGACTCTGAGCGTCCGCCTCATCGTTCACCATGCTGCCGAGCGCGGCGTACAGCGTCGCATAAATAAAATAGCCAAAGATGAAAAAAATAAAAAAGAACAGATAGATGGAAAAAGAGATGGTGGGCAGTGCAAGGCTCTCTGCACCCGGGGCCATCTGCTTGACCATCATCATGCCATAAGTGGATCCCAAAGCGATGAACAGCGCCCAGACGAGGAACTGGGTGAGTCCGGCGCCGCCGATGCCGATGATCTTGCCCGCCATAAACTGATCCGGCCGCACGGACGACAGCAGGACTTCGACGACGCGCGAGTTCTTGTCCTCATACACTCCGCGCATGACGAATTGCCCGTACATGAGCAGCGCGGTGTACAGAATCAGGATCATCGCATAGCTGATGCCGAACATCACCATTCCGCTCTCCTCCTTGGTGCCCTCCTCACTGACCTTGAACGTCTTGAGCTCCAGGCGCTGGGTCAGCCGGCGTACCAGCGCCTGATCGAGGCCGCTCTGCTCCAGCCGCAATCCGGAAACCACATGCGACACCGCCCGTTCCAGATTGGAATTGAACTCCATGTTGCTGATGTTCCTCGCATACACCTCAAACGCGTTCTGGTCAAAGACGTCCTGCGGCAGCACGATCAGTGCGCTCACCTTTTCACTCTGCACCAGTCGATTGTAGCGCGCTTTCAACGACGCCAGGCTTTCCGGCGTCACAACGACGTGATCGAATTGGTACAACGGTTCGTTCCGGGAATTTTTATAGGTCTCGGACATGTGTTTTTGCAAAACCGGAGCGATCCGGCCGGTCAGATCCATGACCGCCAGAGTCTTTTTCTCCCGGGCGCCCATCTGCGCCGTCAGCATCTGAATGCCGATCAGAATGAAAACCAAAAACGGCATCGCCAGAGTGCCGATGATAAAGCCCTTGGTTTTAACGCGAGCGAGATATTCTCTTTTTATAAGCGTGAGCGTTTTTTTCACGACGATTCTCCTTCGAGATCATGAACCCTTGACGACGGTGATGAAAATTTCGTTGAGCGAAGGCTCGGTGACGTCAAAGCCGGACACCGTCACCTGCTCCAGGGCCTTGGCCAGGAGCGCCTGCGGTTTGACGCCGTCGCAGGGTTGAATTTCCACATATTGACCGTAATCATCATACCGGCTCACCAGCGAACGGTCCTGCAGAAAGCGGGCCTCGCCGTCATAGCGGAGCCGGCAGCGGTTCTTGCCAAAGCGCGCCTTGATGTCCGTCAGTTTGCCCTGGAGCATGCTCCGGCCGCGATGGATCAAACACAGGCTGTCGCACAGTTTTTCCGCCTGATCCATCAGGTGGGTGGAAAAAATGATCGTGCTGCCGTTCTGCACCAGCTCCAGCATGATGTCCTTGATCAGGCCGGTGTTGACCGGATCCAGGCCGGCAAAGGGTTCGTCGAGGATCACCAGCTTGGGCTGATGCAGTATGGTGCTGATGAATTGAACTTTTTGCTGCATGCCTTTGGAAAGCTCTTCCACCCTTTTGGTGCGCCACTCCTGCAGATCCACCCGCTCCAGCCATTTTTCCGCCAGCGGCCCTGCCGTCCTGGCGGAGAGGCCTTTCAGTTCGGCGAAAAACTTGATGGTGTCGATCACCCGCATCTTTTTAAACAGACCGCGCTCCTCCGGCAGATAGCCCACCTGGTCGGTGATCTTGCGAGAGCCCGAGTCGCCGAGAATTTCGATGACCCCGGAATCCGGCATCAGAATGTGCAACAGCATACGGATGGTGGTGGTCTTGCCGGCTCCATTGGGGCCCAACAGGCCGAAAATTTCGCCCGAGGGAATGTCCATGGACAAATTCTGCACGGCCCGGACCTCATCAAAGCTCTTCTGGACGTTTTTCAAACTAACTGCATTGGCCACGACATGAGCCTCCTTGGTTGAATGCAAAGCGGCCGCTGCGAAAGAAGACCCGAACAGCGGCGATCAGGTCTCATAGATCAGATCCAGTATACGTGAAACCTCTCTGGCTTGTTTCCCGGAAAAAGCCGGCTCCCGGTCTTCCCGGATCGACCGGCTGAAATCATCGATGAGGGGCGCATGCAGGTTGGCGTGCGGCGGATGCTGTTCGACACGCCGATCCGGCCCGGTGGTGATGATCAACGAACCCTGATTAAGGGGATCCGCCAGCATGGAACCATGCTCGCCGAACACCTCCAGGCTGTCGCGGGCATGCGAAGAAACATGGGTGACCGACAACACGGCGACGGCGCCGCTCTGCATCTCCAGCACAGCGACCGCAGTGTCCTCCACATCCCGGTCCTGGTACGCCGCCCGAGTGGTCAGAGCCCTAACTTTAGCTACGGGGCCCAGCAGGTGAAGAAGGACTTCGATGCGGTGACAGCCGATATCCATCATCGGCCCGCCGCCGGCCAGGGCTTTTTGCAGCAGCCAATGGCGCGGCCCTCCGGGTTGCACATGGAACGGGGAGAAGGCGTTGATCTGGATCAGTGAGATGGCGCCCAGACTGCCGGTGTCGATGAGCTCTTTCATCCTGTGAATCAGCGGATAAAAATGACGATAATAGGCGACGCTGAATTTGACCGATTGCCGGCTGCAGGCGTCGAGCATGCGGTCGCATTCAGCAACGCACAGGGCCATAGGTTTTTCGCAGAGCACGTGTTTGCCGGCCTGAGCGGCGGCGATGGTCTGCTCCTGATGGAGATGGACCGGCGTGGCGATATACACCGCCTCTACCTTCGGGTCCTGCAGCAGGGTTTGCCAGTGATCATAGTGCCTGGGGACGCCGAAGGCCTGGGCGAAAGCGGCCGCCGCCTCAGGCCGGCGGCTGCTCACCGCCACCAGCTCGCTGGTGGGCAGAGCTTGCAGCGCCGGCGCGACCCGTTTGCGGGCTATATCGCCGCAGCCGATCAAGCCCCATTTCACTGCCGGAATGGTCATTTCCTCTTTCCCCGTTTGGCGGAAGGTGTCCGAAGGGTTCAGGGTCGTCCCGTTGGCCCCATTTTAGCGATATTTCAAAAACTAGTCAAGCCGAAAAATATCACTTGAAATAATTGGATATTCAAAGTAAGTTGTACTCGAATTTAAAAGAGGGTGTCGTGAGACTATTAGATTATCTGGCTCCCAATCTTGTCTTTCTGGATCTCACCGGCAAAGACAAAAACGACGTCATCAGCAAAGTCGTGCACCTGATGAAACAGCAAAAGGCCATTGACGACGAAAAAAATTTTCTCCAGGAGGTGTTCCAGCGCGAAAAGCTGGGCTGTACCGCCATCGGCGGCAATGTGGCGATCCCGCATGCGCGCACGCGCACGGTGAAGAACATCGTCATCGCCTTTGCCCGCCTGACGCCGGGCGTGGATTTTTGCGCCATGGACCAGGAGCCGATCCGGCTGTTGTTTCTCCTGGGCACGCCCATGGAGGCGGTGGGGGACTATCTCAAGGTTCTGGCCAAACTCTCCAAGCTGCTCAAGGATGGGGCTAACCGGGACAGGCTGATCCAGGCGGGGACGGCGGAAGAGGTCTATGCCATCCTGGAGGAACTGGAGCAGCACGCCGACTGAGCGGGTGGCGCTGTAATGAAAAGGGTTGACTTTTTCGCACCCTATTAGTATATTAATAGGCTAAAATCGTATTTTTGGCGCGTTCGTCTAGGGGTCTAGGACACCGGCCTCTCACGTCGGTAACACGGGTTCGAATCCCGTACGCGCTACGCTGCACCATCGCACTGGTTTGTCCGCGCCCGTAGCTCAACTGGATAGAGCATCTGACTACGGATCAGAAGGTTGGGGATTCGAACTCCTCCGGGCGCGCCAAGAGGAAAGGCTCTTGCCGTGCAGGATCACGCCGATTGGATGGCTTTGGCCCTCCGCGAAGCGGAAAAAGCGTTTCACAAAGGGGAGGTGCCGATCGGTGCGGTGGTGATTCATGAAGGCCGCATCGTCGGCCGGGGTCACAACATGATGGAGACCCTGCAGGATCCTACGGCGCATGCTGAAATGCTGGCCATCACCTCGGCTGCCAACACGCTGGCGTCCTGGCGGCTGGACGGATGCGTCCTGTACGTCACCCTCGAGCCTTGTATCATGTGCACGGGCGCCATTCTCTTATCACGCATTCCCACCATCGTTTTTGGAGCTCAGGATCCCCGCTACGGCGCTTGCGGCAGTGCGGTTCAGCTTGCGCAGAACGAGCGGATCGACGTGCGCGCCAACGTGATCAACGGCGTGGCCGAGGCCGAGTGCAGCGAGCTGATCAAACGTTTTTTCCGGCAGGTTCGCAGGGAAAAGACGAACCGGCGCGACACAGGTCAAAGCGGACAGTAAAACGAGCAGGAGAGGTGCCGGAGCGGCTGATCGGGGCGGTCTCGAAAACCGTTGTGCCCTTTTGGGTACCCAGGGTTCGAATCCCTGCCTCTCCGCAACCCGGTGGGATGAACATAAAAAGGTCGATGACCGCCGAGTCAACCAGGAGAGGTGTCCGAGAGGCTGAAGGAGCACGCTTGGAAAGCGTGTGTAGGTTTACGCCTACCGCGGGTTCGAATCCCGCCCTCTCCGCCAGGTGCGATAACGCAAACAATCATGGGGCTGTAGCTCAGCTGGGAGAGCGATACGTTCGCAACGTATAGGTCGTGGGTTCGAATCCCATCAGCTCCACAATGGCTGTGCTAGATGGGGAGCTAGCGGTGCCCTGTAACCTGCAACCCGCTCCAGCAGGATCGAATTCCCATTCTGAGGTCTGCTTATTTCCCTGCACTTCCGCGGTCAGCAACGTTGATCATTCAAGCCCCACGCAATAGAAAGGTGCCCAACCCCGCCAGGATCGGAAGAGAGCAACGGTAAGCATTCTGACTTTGTGCCGTGGGAGTACTTGAACGGAGTTGTGAACTGCGGTCTCAGGAAACAGAGGGATCGAAGGTGGGTGCACAGCCATTCTTTCTTGAAACACCATCCTAATCGTCGGAACACGCCATGTCGTACCTGGTCCTCGCGCGCAAGTATCGTCCCATGTTTTTCGATGACGTGGTGGGGCAACAGCATGTCACCCACACGCTGCAGAACGCCATCCGGCAGAACCGAATCGCCAACGCGTATCTTTTCTCCGGCCCCCGTGGTGTGGGCAAGACCACGGTGGCGCGTATTTTAGCCAAAGCGCTCAATTGCGATCAAGGTCCGACCATCACCCCCTGCAACCAGTGCTCCTCTTGCATCGAGATCAACGAAAGCCGCAGCCTCGACGTGTTTGAGATCGACGGCGCCTCCAACCGCGGCATCGATGAAGTGCGCAACCTGCGCGAAGGATTGCGCTATTCCCCCACGCCGGGCAAATACCGCATCTATATCATCGACGAAGTGCACATGCTCACCAACGAGGCGTTCAACGCGTTGTTAAAGACCCTGGAAGAACCGCCGCCGCAGGTGCTCTTTGTCTTCGCCACCACCGAAGCCCACAAGGTGCCGGCCACTATTCTCTCCCGCTGTCAGCGGTTCGATTTCAAACGCATGCCTGTGAAAAAAATCATCGAACAGCTGGCTGAACTGTGCCGGCAGGAAAACATCGAAATCGAGGAAGAGGCTCTGCGGATGATCGCGGTGAAAGCGGACGGCAGCATGCGCGATTCGCAGAGCGTGCTGGATCAGATCATCGCCTATGCCGGCAACACCGTCTCGGCGCAGGGCGTGGCCGCTCTGCTGGGCATCATCGACCAGCAGCTGTTCTTTGAGGTGACCGATCTCATTCAATCCGGGGACGTGCTGGCGGGGGTGCGCCTGGCCGGCCGTATTTTTTCCGAGGGCTATGATTACAG
>JAKJDB010000057.1 GCA_022706175.1 Candidatus Zhuqueibacterota bacterium
CCGCAGAGCCGTCACCTGGCCTAAACCGGATTCGACGGACACTTCAGCGGATAAAGCGACCCCCAAAGAGGTGACCGCCTTTACCACCACGCTGCCGGCCTTTGTCGATCCCGGATTGGAGGCCTATCTGATCAGTCATGGCGTCGAAATCACCGCAGAGCCGATCCAGGAAAAACGCAATCCGATGCTGACCTTTCTTCTCAGTTTCGGCCCCGGACTTTTATTGATCTTTTTCTATATCTGGTTCATGCGCAGGGCCATGCAGCAGGGCGGCGGCATGGGGGGCGGCATCATGGGCATCGGTAAAAGCAAGGCGCGCCGTTACGACGAAGCGACGGATGAAAAGGTGACCTTTGACGATGTCGCAGGCATCGATGAGGCGGAAAACGAATTGGTCGAGATCGTCGATTTTCTCAAGGACCCGGAAAAATATTCCGCCCTCGGCGGCTCTGCGCCCAAGGGCGTGCTGCTGGTGGGTTCGCCCGGCACAGGCAAAACGCTGCTGGCCAAGGCGGTGGCCGGCGAAGCAGGAGTGCCGTTTTTCTCCATGAGCGCCGCCGAGTTCGTCGAAATGATCGTCGGCGTCGGCGCGGCGCGCGTGCGCGACCTCTTTAAACAGGCGCGCGAAAACGCTCCGGCGATCGTCTTTATCGACGAGCTCGACGCCATCGGCCGCGCTCGAGGACAAATGGCCATCGGCGGCGCCAGCGAACAGGAACAGACCCTCAACCAGATCCTCACCGAGATGGACGGCTTCTCAAGCAAACAGGGCATCATCGTACTGGCCGCCACCAACCAACCCGATGTTCTCGACAAAGCGCTGCTGCGGCCCGGCCGCTTCGACCGGCGGGTGATCGTCAATCTGCCGGACAAGGTCGGACGCAAAGCCATTCTGCAGGTCCATACCCGCGACGTGCCCCTGGCGTCAGATGCCAGCCTCGAAGAGATCGCCGCATCCACGCCAGGTTTCTCCGGAGCTGACCTGAGAAACCTGGTCAACGAAGCGGCCCTGCTGGCGGCCAAGCGAAATCAGAAAGAGGTCCGCAATACGGACTTTATGGATGCGTTGGAAAAGATCATCCTTGGTCCGGAACGGCCGATTCTGCTCAGCCGCGCTGACAAGGAACGCATCGCCTACCACGAGGGAGGCCACGCCATTCTGGGCCTGGTGGTTGCGGGCGCTGATCCGGTCCACCGCGTGTCCATCGTGCCGCGCGGCCAGGCCCTTGGCGTCACCTATCAGCGGCCGGACAGCGATCGTTACAACTATCCGGAAGCCTACCTGCGCGCCCGCATCATCGGCATTCTCGGCGGCCGTGCGGCTGAGGAGGTGATCTATGGCACACGCACCACCGGGGCTGAAAGCGACATCGAACAGGCCACCGGCCTCGCCCGCGCCATGGTCACCCGCTGGGGTATGAGCGACACCCTCGGCATGGTCCAGTTGGCTCCAAGAGTTAATCCCTACCTCGGCACTCAGGAAAGCTACGGCGGCACTAAACCTTTCAGCGAAGAGACCGCCCGAGCCATCGACCAGGAGGTTCACAAGATCATCCATCAATGTCATGAACAGGCCAGACAGCTTTTACGCAAATACCGGGCCCAGCTCGATGCCCTTGCCAAAGCGCTGGTGGAAAAGGAAACACTGGATGAGCAGCAGATCCTCGAGGTCACCGGTCTGCCGCCGGCGCCGCCCCTGGACGCGGTAGAAGGGACAGCCGCTCGTGCTGGCAAAAAAAGGACGAAACCCACTGCATGAGTCAGACGAAATTTCCAGCCGATGCCGAGGAAAAACCTGAAGCAGATACGGCATTTCCTTTTCTGACCGTCATAAAAAAGAACGGCTGCCTGCGAATCTGCAGCCGGCAGAATTTTCCGACAAAGGTCCGATGTAAAGGTTTAGCCCAGTGAAAAGATTCTCTGGGCGATCGAAGGATGGAAATGAAAGGGACACTGTATGAAATGGTCATTGCTTATCGCAACACTGGCAGCGGGCTTTTTTATTCTATCCTGCCGTAACCACCGCGGCGCTGATAGAACTCTGCGCGCCCCTGCTGCAGAAAAAAAGCCGGTGCTCGATACCTACCACGGCATACAGGTGACCGACGATTACCGCTGGCTCGAGGATGCGAACGATCCGGCGGTAAAAAAATTCGTCGCGCTGCAGAATAAACACAGCCGGGCCTATTTCGATAACCTGCCCATACGCAGCGCCATCTTGGCCAGGCTGAAGGAACTGCATCAACGATCAGCGGTGTATTATGGCCTGATCCAACGCGGACCAAAAATCTTTGCCCTCAAAGATCAGCCGCCGAAAAACCATCCTTCGCTGGTCGTGCTGAACGCGCAGGCGGATCCTGCCGGCGAACGAATCCTCTTTGATCCGGATGAGTTCGACCGCAGCGGTCAGACGGCGATCGATTGGTACACTCCCTCCCTGGATGAAAAACTGGTGGCGATCTCACTGTCGGAAAAAGGCAGCGAAGACGGATCTCTTCATGTTTTTTCCGCAGAGAACGGAAACAAGCTGCCGGATGTCGTGCCGCGCGTACAATTTCCCACAGCCGGCGGCAGTGCGGCCTGGAACCAGGATGGCAGCGGATTCTGGTACACCCGTTTCCCTCAGGGAGAAGAACGGCCAGCAAAAGACCGCAACTTTTACCAGCAGATCTATTTTCACCGTCTGGGCACGCCTGCCGGCCAGGACCGCTATGTCTTGGGAAAGGAATTTCCACGCATTGCCGAAATCGAACTGCAGATCAGCCACGACGGCCGCCACCTGCTGGCCTCAGTCGCCAACGGCGATGGCGGTGAGTTCGCCCATTATCTGATGAATCCGCAAGGCCGATGGACCCGAATCACACAATTTTCCGACAAGGTGGCGGCTGCGGTCATGGGAGAGGATGAACAGCTCTACCTGTTGTCTCACAGCGACGCCGACCATGGCAAGATTCTCGTCGTACCCATGGCCGCTCCAGTGCTGGCGAACGCCAAAACCATAGTGCCGGCCGGTGAACCCATCATCGATCAAATCCATGTGACCAAAGACCGGCTCTACAGCGTCGATCTCGTCGGCGGTCCGCAGCAGGTGCGCCTGTTCGACCTCAGGGGAAACGCACTGGGAACCCTGCCGATCGAACCGGTCTCCGCCGTCAGGGGCTTCCTGCCTCTGGACGACGGCAGCGTTCTCTACAACCTTACCAGCTACATCGCTCCTCCTGCCTGGCATCGCTTTGATCCCAAAACCGGACGATCCGTGAAAACCGCGCTCTCTGTGCAAAGCCCGGCTGATTTCAGCGATACGGAAGTGATTCGCGAGTTCGCCGTTTCAAAGGACGGCACTCGAGTGCCGATGAACATCATTCGACGGAAAAATATTAAACTGGATGGAAACAATCCGCTCCTGCTTTACGGATATGGCGGCTATCGCGTCAGTCTGACGCCCGGTTTTTCCGATCCCTTGCGATTATGGATCGAACAGGGCGGCGTCTATGTCGTGGCCAATCTGCGCGGCGGCGGCGAATTCGGCGAGGAGTGGCATCGGGCCGGCAATCTGACCAACAAACAAAATGTGTTCGATGATTTCATCGCCTGCGCTCAGCGTCTGATCGAACTGAACTACACTCGGCCGGAAAGACTGGCGATCCGAGGCGGCAGCAACGGCGGCTTGCTGATGGGCGCAGCCATGACTCAGCGTCCGGATCTGTTTCGCGCCGTCGTCAGCCAGGTCGGCATCTATGACATGCTGCGCGTGGAACTCAGTCCCAACGGCGCTTTCAATATAACCGAATTCGGCACTGTGCAAAATCCGGAGCAGTTCAAAGCCCTGTACGCCTACTCACCCTATCACCGGGTGAGCGACGCCACCGCCTACCCGGCGGTGCTGATGACCACCGGCGACAACGACGGACGAGTGGATCCGATGCAATCGCGCAAAATGATCGCCCGTCTGCAAGCCGCCACCAGCTCCGGACTGCCGGTGCTGCTGCAGACCAGCGCCAGCGCCGGACACGGCATAGGCACCTCCTTGGACGAACGGCTGGCGCAAAGCGCGGATGTGTATGCGTTTTTATTCGATCAATTAGGAATGGAGTATAAAGAGGCAGGCCGTTAACCATCGGAGAATCATCCCGCTCCCCTCTCTCTGCGCCCAGCCGCCCATGTGAAGCCGCCGATCAAGGCGTTCAACCGGCGGCCTCATATCAGCCTGATCTTTCCCTCCCCTGATCCGGTGACAGAACCGATGACCGCGACCGGAAAGCTGCAGATCTTTTGCATCTTTTCCAGCAGCGACGATGCCTCATCCTCGGGCACTGCCAGCAGCAATCCTCCGGAGGTCTGAGCGTCCGCCAGCAGTAACCGCGCGATCTCGGGCATTTCCGCGCTGAAAACCAGGTGAGGCAAAACATGTTCGAGATTGTTCCGCGTTCCTCCGGGAACCGTGCCCGCAGCGGCCAGGTCCCACGCCCTCTCCAGCAGCGGCACTCGCTCCCAGATTATCTCGGCATCCATACGACTACCTCGGATCATCTCGAGCATATGGCCGAGCAATCCAAATCCGGTGACATCCGTGCATGCATGCACTGAATGGCTTAGGGCGATCTCTGCCGCAGCGCGGTTGAGCTCGCTCATCACGGCAACCGCTTGGTCGATCTCTCTTTGGGTTAACATTCCCCGTTTCATCGCCGTAGAAAGGACGCCGAGTCCGATGGGTTTGGTGAGCACCAGCGCATCACCCGGTCTTGCGCCCACATTGCGCCAGATTTTTTCCGGATGCACCCGACCGGTGACCGCCAGACCGAACTTGGGTTCAGTATCGTCAATGCTGTGGCCTCCCACGATATCGATGCCGGCCTCACGGGCTTTATCCGCTGCGCCATAAAGGATTCGTTCCAGGCTCGCCATGGGTAGACGGCCGGAGGGAAACGCCACCAGGTTAAGGGCAAACAGCGGCTCTCCGCCCATGGCATAGATATCGCTGAGGGCGTTGGCCGCGGCAATGGCGCCGAACTGATACGGGTCATCCACAATGGGGGTAAAGAAATCAACGGTCTCGATGATCGCGGTCCGACTGTCGATGCGATAGACTGCGGCGTCGTCGCTGGTCTCTGCACCCACCAGCAGAGCCGGATCTGTCGGCCGCGGCAGGCCGGCGAGAATTTTTTCAAGGCTCTGCGGCCGCAGTTTGCAAGCACAGCCCAGTCCATGGGTGTAATGGGTGAGTTCGAACGTGCCGCTCTGCGGTGCGTCGGCACGGTCAGACGACGAGCCGCGCAATCCTTCAACCACCCGGCAGACCGCATCGATGGCCTGCTCAATCTCGTTTTCGGTGGTCATTTTACCCAAAGAAAAACGGATGGTCCCCATGGCCCATTCCGTTGCCACGCCCATGGCTTGAAGGACCGGCGAAATCATGATGCGGTCGCTGTGGCAGGCGGCCCCGGCCGACGCGGCCACTTGCGGCAGCTGATCCAGAATGGTGTTGGCCTCCAGCTGATGAAAACTGACGCTGAGAGTATTAGGCAGACATTTCTGAGCATGACCGTTGCGTTGCAAGTCGGTGAGCCTGGCGCTGAGACCATCATACAGGCGATCTCGCAACAGCGCCTGACGTGGCATAGTGATTAAAAGATCACGGCCGGCGATTCTGCAGGCCGCTCCCAGTCCGACGATCTCGAGCACGTTCTCGGTGCCGGCCCTGAGGTCGCGCTCGTGGTTGGCGCCGTGGATCTGCTTTTCCAAAACGATCCCGCGGCGAATGTAGAGGGCGCCGACGCCCTTCGGCGCGTACAATTTATGGCCGGCTATGGATAGCAGATCCACTCCCAGTTCATCAACACGCACTGCGATTTTGCCCACCGACTGTGCGGCGTCGCAATGGAACACCGCGCCGCCGGCGTGAGCCACGGCCGCCAGTTCAGCGATGGGCTCGATAGTTCCGACCTCGTTGTTGGCATGCATGACGCTGACCAACAAAGTGTCCGGCCGCAGCGCAGCCTTCAGGTCACGGGGAGCCACCAGGCCATAGCGGTCCACCGGCAGCGTGGTGACCTCAAAACCCATAGTGCCTAGGTGGGCGGCCACCTCCATCACGGCAGGATGCTCCACTGCAGAGACGACAAGATGGCGGCCACGACGGCGATGCGCCAGGCAATACCCTTTGATGGCCAGATTGTTGGCCTCTGAACCGCCGCTGGTGAAACAAATCTCGTCCGCATGGCAGCCGAGCAGTTCGGCAACTTGAGCGCGCGCCTGCTCCACCGCCTTTTTGGACTGCAGCCCAAACCAATGGGTGCTGGAGGGATTGCCGAAAAGGGTGACCATACAGGGCAGCATGGCCGCAGCCACTTCGGCATCGATAGGGGTGGTGGCGTTATAATCGAGATAAATGGGCTGCATGAAAGAGCTCCTTAGAATGAAAAAAACGTTGCTGCGTCTTTCAACACCCCCGCGGCACGAGCGCTTGGCCTTACGCTTCCATGGCAGCGATCATCGTTCGTGGAAAAGTTTGGGGCGTTCAGGACCGGCGTAGGGTTTGGCGCCGAGTTGCAGGCCCCGCCTTTCGACAGTCAGCAGGCTCGGGTCGTCGGTCTGCGGCGACGTGATCATCCCGTAGTATCGGCCCATCCAATACGCATCCAGCCAGCCGCCGGGATCCGCGATGACCTTGCCGCCATAGATTCCATCCAGACGCATAAAGTCCCCATCCCAGCGATTGGGTTCGGTCTCGCGCGGCGACAACGGCTTTACCCGTTCCGAGTATTCACTATATCCCCTCGGCAGATAGAGATCGTCACGATGGCTGTTGGTGTAGGAATGCCTGCGCAAATCCAGCGGCCACTCGCGTAGATGGGCGACCGCGCGATCCAGTTCGCAGTCGTTGCCGGTGAGGCTGCCGTAAATAAAATTGAACCACGGCGCCGCTTCTATGCGTTTGACCTCCCAACTGCGCTCCAGACTTCTCAGCCACAACGCTTTCAGCTCCTCATCGGTTTCAAACTGGATCAAAGGATAGTAAGAGTAAAATGCAAGACGATCGTCAAAATGAGTATAGCTGGACGGAGGAAAGGTCAGTTTCTGCCGCAGAATGTCCTTCAGGTAGCCCTGTGCCAGATGGACCCGTTTGGCCGCGGCAAACTTTTCATCGCCGGTAAAGTGCAGGGCTGCGGTCAGATAATTGAACAGCTCCAAGCCGTTCAATCCGCGGGCATAATAGCCGTAGGGCGTCTGCAGATAGGCCGGATCCCAGCGTGCCCAGCGCGTGGGTTCGCCGTCAACGTCGCGGAGAATAAAACCATTGTCAACGATATGACCGATCACACGCCGCAGATGATCTACGACCCATTCGCGCTCCTTATCGTTTGCCACCAGGCTGAGAAAAATCGTCGTCTCGTAGACATGGGCGTCGATCTCATCGCTGGAGGTGTCGCCCTTCCATTCCCAGACGCTGTCCGCGGTGATGTGCCATTCAGCGGGCAAGCCGCCGGACCCATGCATGGCCTTAATCGTGGGCTCCCCCACGGCATAGATGGAGCGCGCCGGAAATCCGTCGATGGGGGTGATCTCTTCACTCCATTTTACCGATTTCATCATCTCCACCGCTTCGGCCCTCGCTCGTAGATCTTTGGTCACCGCGTATTCGAAACATTTAGCAGCCAGATAATGGCTGCTGTAGCCCACGTCGTTGTCGCTGACCTCCCGCTGCCATTGGCCGTCGACCATAAAGAGCTGATGAATAAAGCCAAGGCGTTTCATCCCCCACTCTTCGAGCCAACGTTCATAGTAGGCGGCTTTTTTGGCCAGGGTGAATGGCTCATAGGCGATAATGCCCAGTCCGGCGTCCGTGGCCAGATAAACCGTCTTTTCACCACAGGCGATCGCGTTGACCTTTTCATCAGGAATCCAGCGGGCAGCTGAAAAAAACTGGTACTCGCCGTTGAGGTTGCGGATGGCGCCGCGCCGAGTACCGATCCAGAGATCATGGTCAAATCCCTGCGCCAGGCACAGCGTGTTTTCGCAGCACAGACCATCCTCGCCGTGAACCTGATGCCAGGTCATGCCGCGCAGCAGCGCCAGGCCCCGGTTGGTGGCCACACACAGACGGCTGCCGAAAGTCATGATATCCCTCACTTCGCAGCCCGCCGGCAAGGCGCCCCAGTCGGCGACTTCGGTGGTGAGGATCTTGCCCTGATCCAGCAGTCCGATCTCTTTGCCGTCGTGCACATACACAGCGCCGGCATAGGAGGCGACGCCCTGCAGGTCGGCGGCGCCTGCCCGGGCGAAAATCCTCAGTTTACCGTTGTCCAGGATCAAGACCTTTTTGGCTGAAACGGCCAGCAGACGGCCGTTGTGTCGGCACAGGTCGATGACCGCCTCTTCTGTAACCCGTATCCAGACTTTATGGTCATAGCGCCACAGCCCATTCGCAGCCACAGCCCACAGGGACTGATCAATCACTCTGAGCCTGGTCACCGGGCCTTTGGGTCCAGGAGACCTGATCAGAGAGTCAGCGTCCACACGCCAGACGCCCTGCGCATCCCCTACATAGGCAGCACCGGACAATTCCGCAACAGCGGTGAGGGCTCGATCCGTAGAAATGATCCGGCCGGTCTCCTGAAGATAGACTCGATCAACGATCGGCTGCCACAGCGCAGGCCGGGCAGCGGACCATGCGGCGCCGGCGGCCTTTGCCGCGGTGAGGCAGAACAAACAGGCCAGAATCTGACCGCTCGTTTTTTTCATATTCCCTCATCAGGTGATCGAAGAGCGCGACCAGCAAAGCGGGAGTGGAAAAGATAGGAAAAGCTGCGTCTGGTTTACGCCCGGGTCGGCAAACGATTGAAACCACAAGTTGGAGGATTTATTAGAACCAATCTGCTGAGCCCTTGCTGCCAAAGCGCCGCGCGGACAGAATGGAGATGGATAGCCGTACAAGTAGTCCTTTACAGCACAGCCTCACAGCTGCGGACGAAATCCGCACTGGTCGCCGTATAGCCGAGAAACGCTTCCACATGGCGAATGATGTACCGAGTGATCAGCTGCTCCTCCAGCGTATCGTGATACTCCATGGCCGCCGTGCCGTCGCGCAACAACAGGATGCGATAATTGCGGTAAAACGCGTCGTTCAGCGTTCCCTGCACACAGGCGTTGGCGGCAAATCCCACCACCACCAGATTTTTTATCTGTAAATTCCGCAGCAGCGTTTCGAGACAGGTCTCGAAAAAACCGCTGTACATCTGTTTGTGCACCACATACTCGCCCGGAAGGGGTTCGACCAGTTTGCTGAAGCGAAATTCAGCCGGGTCCGTCTCCCAGCGTTCTTCCACACTCAGACCATGAGTGCGCACCAGCAGTCCGCCGAACTCGCTGCGCTGCGTCGCCACCCGCTGATTGGAATTGTTCACATAGATGACCGGCAGTTTGATGCGGCGCGCCGCTTCCAGCGCCGGCTTGATGTGATCGACCATCACTCGGCGCTCCACCTCGGTAGAGCCCTGATAAAAAAGCGCCGGACGTTCCGGCTCCGGTTCTCCGGGACTGTAGCCCAGTCCATAGACATCGATCAGCATGAACGCCGTGCGCTCCAGAGCCAGGTGCAGGGTCTCCTCAGCATAACCGAGATAAGAGGCAGGAGGGTACATACGATAGTAACGGCCTGATATAATCAATTCCATAGGACTTGCCCTTTTTATTGAACCGCTTTCGGACAGATTTCACCGCCCATGCCCAGCAGGATCACCCGTTCACGGCTGCCTTTGCGGCGAATCGCCTCGTTCAGCGCATCCTGTGCACTCGCAAACGGCGTAAAGCCCAGGCGCTGGATATCCCCGGCCTCGATGCCCGGGGAAACCAAGAACGCCTGCGTGCGTTCGATCAACCGGCCTCCCTGAACG
>JAKJDB010000786.1 GCA_022706175.1 Candidatus Zhuqueibacterota bacterium
AGGTCTTGCGGAATTCGCCTTCGAGCTCTTCAATGCGTTGTTCGTCGATTTTGGTCCCAAGCGTGGCGGCGGCCAGCGCCTGAGTCTGGCCGCGGGTGAACAACGCCGAGCCGTGAGCGCGCGGCAGAAGGCCGACTTCGATGGAGATGTCGCGGATCTGATCCGGATTGCGGCCGTCGAGGCGTTTGTTCTCGGTCAGCACCATCCGGCGCATGGCGGCTTTTTCGGTCTCATGGAGAAACTCCATGATCGCGGTCTCTTTTTCCGGAAATCTTTCGGCCAGAGCGGTTTTGATCTTTTCAGCCAACGCCTGAATGCCTTCGCGGCGCGCGCTCTTTTCCGGGATGCGGATGAGGGTTTCCAGCTCTTGGCTGCACAGGGCTTGCACCTCTTTTTGCAGCTCCTCCTGGCTTTCCGCCTGCGGCATGGTCTTTTTTTCCTTGCCGGCTTCGTTGACGATCTGATTCTGCAGCGCGATGATCTTGCGGATCTCTTCGTGGCCGAAGGCCAGCGCCCGGACCATCTCCTCTTCCGAGATCTCCTGCGCTTCCCCTTCCACCATGATAATCGATTCTGCGGAGGCGGCGATAACCAGATCGATGTTGCTCTGCTCCAGCTCGTCGAAGGTCGGATTAGCGATCAACCGGCCGTCGAGGCAGGCGACGCGAACGCCCGCGATCAGGTTTTTAAACGGAATGTCCGAAAGACCCAGGGCCACTGAGGCAGCGGTGATGCCCAGCACATCGGCGTCATTGACTTTGTCGGCAGACAGCACCCAGACGTTCATCTGGATTTCATTGCGGAACTGCTTATCGAACAGAGGCCGAATGCTGCGATCGATGAGTCGCGCACTGAGAATTTCATTTTCCGAGGGTTTGCCTTCCCGTTTGAAAAAACCACCGGGGATTTTGCCTGCGGCGTACGCTTTTTCACGATAATCCACCGTCAAGGGAAAAAAATCACGATTTTCCGCCGGCTTATCATCCATGACGACGGCGGCGAGCACGACCGTGTCTCCCAACTGCACCCAAGCGGCGCCGTTGGCTTGTTTGGCGAGTTTGCCGGTCTCGATGATAAAAGGCTGACCGTTGAACTCGATCTGTTTTTTAACTATCATGTATCCTCCAAGTAGGATGAAGGCCGCGGCGCACGAGGCGAACAGGAGGAAGAGTTTTCGATAGGTAGGTCGAAATGATCTCTGCCGCGCAGAGATCATTTCGGCCTACAGGTTTTTCGATGAACCCTCTCCGGCCAAGGCGTCGCAGCTTGATGCAAAAAGCGCCGGCATCCCCAACGGGGGAATGCCGGCGTAGGATTAAAAGATTACTTGACAGTCCCGCCAGCAGCCGGCGCTGCCGCCGGTGGTTCTAAAAGCTGCTGCAGGTTGATTTTTATTTTATCCAATAGATCCTTGGATACAGTGTAGACCGCAGGATGATCGCCGCTCTTGACGAACAATCCGCCCTTGTCGTCCTGCCGACCGATTAAAAGCTTGTCGAGGAGTCGATCGTCCTGATAAAGCTCACAAAGCACCTGCGGGGCATCCAGACCAAAAGGCCGAAGGGCAGACGGAGCATCGTCAACAAAAGAAACGGCGTTCATCAATTCCAGTTCCGAGATCAGCGAACTGATCTTCCACCCTTTGATGCCCAGCGGCTGCGGGGAAATCATAGTCCAGGTTTTACTGGTGTCTTGAACAAACACAAAGGTGCTGTCGTTTTGCCGCATCGTCAGGCGGGTGACCTCCGAGGCGCTGAAGCTGAGAACTTTTTTAGAGCGCACGTCGGCCAGAGAAACCTGCAGGCGATGAACAAACGCCGTATCCACCTTGAAAACCGGTCGGCGGGAGAGATCGCGTGCAAAGAATTTATCGCCGTTCTGTTTGCCGATGGCCAGGGTTTTCTGCGCCCGGTTTTCACCGAGAAAAACGCTAAAGGTCAATGCCGGCGCATCGAGCCCATAGGACTTGAGTTCTGCAGGGTTCTCATCTTCATAACTGGAGACGCGCTGACTGCTGACTTTGGACAACAGATCAGT
>JAKJDB010000787.1 GCA_022706175.1 Candidatus Zhuqueibacterota bacterium
CCCCGCCGTGCCGGCCATCGTACAGCGCGTGGACACGAAGCGGGGTGTGATGGTGATTCATGCATTAGAGGGTTTGCTGGATTTATAATGACCACAACGAATAACCGGATGAACATCCATGTCGTGGCAGCCTGTCCCAGGCTGTTGGACAGCCCTTTGAACGAAAGCATTGTGAAGCGCGCGCAGGAGCGTGACCTGGTCAAGATTTATGTTCATGACCTCCGCGCCTATGCGCACGACAAACATCACCAGATCGACGATTATGACTTTGGCGGCGGGCCCGGCATGATCCTCAAGCCGGAGCCGTTGTTTCTCTGTTTGGAAGACCTTTTCCAGCGCTTTAATCTGCAGGGCACGCCGGTGACCCTATTGACGCCGGCCGGTCCTGTGTTTCAGCAGAAGAAGGCGATTCAGCTTTCTCTGCGCGATAATCTGATTTTGCTCTGCGGTCATTACAAGGGAATCGATGAACGGGTCATCGAGGCGTTTGTCACCGAAGAGTTGTCCATTGGAGATTATGTTCTGACCGGAGGCGAGATCGCCGCTGTGGTTGTCATCGATGCCGTGGTGCGGCTGTTGCCCGGCGCCATCAACGACATCGATTCGGCGGAGGGCGATTCCTTTCAATCCGGGCTGTTGGATTTTCCGCACTATACACGGCCCAGCGAGGTGCGTGGCCGCAAGGTGCCTGATATTTTGCTGAGCGGCGATCATGAAAAAATCAATGTCTGGCGTCGTGAACAATCGCTGCAACGGACGCGTGAACGTCGTCCGGACTTGTACGCCGAATATTTAGAAAATAATTAACCTCGAATCAGGAGGCTTCTAATCATGAACAAGATGGATCTGGTGTCCGCATCGCAACTGAAGAGCGATGTGACGGCCTTTAACCCCGGCGACACCGTAGCGGTGCACGTCAAGGTGGTCGAAGGCGATAAAGAACGTATTCAGATTTTTCAGGGCGTTGTCATCAGCCGTAAAGGCGAAGGGGTGAACGCCTCGTTCACCGTGCGTAAGGTGTCGGAGGGCGTCGGCGTGGAGAGGATTTTCCCATTGCATTCGCCGAGCGTGGCCAAGATCGAGCGTATTCGCGAAGGCCAGGTGCGCCGCGCCAAGTTGTATTATCTCAGCAGCCTCAAGGGCAAGGCGGCGCGCATCGACGAAAAACGCAGCAAAGCTCCGGTCAACGCGAAATAGTCGGCGCCGGCCATCAACGGATGGGCTGTCCGGTTCTGCGTACTTTGTGTAATGCCTGTTGGACCTCTTCAAGAGTTCCAGCCAACTGCCTAAGGAGCGAGTATTCCTTCAGGCCCACTGTCCATCCGACCGCCAGGTTCATCCGGCGGTTTTTTATTTACAGCCAGGCCCTGCACACAAGGGCGGACAAGGCCGCGAGCGTTGCACGCAAGGGGGCTTTTCATGCAGACGTTACCAAGAGAACAAGGAACCTTCCATGGTTGAACCTGCACTGGCCAAACAGACGATTCAGAATCTTTATTTGCACAGTGTTGAAACCTTTGGCGATGAAGTGGCCTTCTCTTATGTGGATGAGGGCGCCTACACCTTCGCCGAGGTCGACCGGCAATCCACCGCTTTAGCCAGGGCGTTGCGCCGTCTGGGACTGACCAAGGGCGACCGGGTCGCTCTGCTGGCGGAGAACGGTCCGGCGTGGAGCATCGTGTATTTGACCGTCACCGGACTGGGCGCTGTGGTGGTCCCCATTCTGCCGGATTTTCACAAGTCTGAAACGCATCACATCATCCGCAACGCGGGCTGCCGCATTCTTTTCATCTCCAGTCGACTGGCGCACAAAGTGTCGGAGATTCGTTCCAAGGAGATGGATTGGGTGGTGGCCATGGACAACCGGCCGCTGCCGCTGGATCAGCTGAACGTGGTGAACATACGGGATCTGATCGAAGGCGCTGTCCCGCAAAAGAAAAAAGAGCCCAGCCCTCTGCGCTTTCCGGTCGAAGAGGATGATCTGGCGGAGCTGCTCTACACCTCCGGCACCACCGGCCACGCCAAAGGGGTGATG
>JAKJDB010000788.1 GCA_022706175.1 Candidatus Zhuqueibacterota bacterium
CATGATGTTGAACGAAACGTATGGCTTTGAAGGACCCAACGCCCTGGTCGCTCCTCAGGCCAATGCCATGGCCGCGGTCATCAAACCGCTCATGTCCAATCAACCGGCGCCGTGGATGCTGTACATCGTCGGTGCGATTTTTGCGCTGATCCTGCAGATGATCGGCGTTCCGCCGCTGGCCTTTGCCCTGGGCATGTATGTCCCCCTGGAACTGAACACACCGCTGCTGGCCGGCGGCATCATCGCCTATCTGGTTTCCAACGCCTCCAAGGATGAATCGCTCAATACGCTGCGCAAGGAGAAAGGCACGCTGATCGCATCCGGCTTTATCGCCGGCGGCGCCATCATGGGCGTGGTATCGGCGTTCCTGAAATACGTGGGCTTTGACAATGCCTCCCTGATCCAGCCCCTCCTGGCTGTGCACTGGGCCGAGGGCTCGGGCGGTCAATTGCTGGCTCTGGCGCTCTTTGCCGCGCTGTGCATCTTTTTCGTCGCGGACGCGAAAAGAACCGAATCCTGATCATGTCCATCTCTATCGCCTATTATATCACCGGTCATGGCTATGGCCATACGGTCCGTTCTGTGGAGATCATCAAAGAGCTGTTCCGCCGCCGGCCGGATGCGACTGTGCATGTGCGCACCTCTGCGGCCGCCTGGCTTTTCGAGCAACTACGCTCCTTTCATTTCCAGTATCATGAAACCCGTCTGGATGTCGGCGCCCTGCAATCCACCAGCTATAACGTGGACCGCGCCGCCACTCTGGCGGCTTATGCGGACCTGATCGAACGAAAACAAAAGCTGCTTGACCAGGAGATCGCCTTTCTGACCCGGGAAAAGATCACAGCGATCGTGAGCGATATCACACCCCTGGCGTTCGCCGCCGCCGCCGCTTTGCGCCTGCCGGCCATCGCTGAGGCCAATTTCACCTGGGACTGGATCTATAAGGACTGGCTGGCGGAGTTTCCCCACTCTGCGCCGGTCATCGAGGACATCCGCGCGGATTACCGCAAGGCGGATCTGCTTCTGCGCCTGCCCTTTCACGGCGATATGTCTGTTTTCGCCAACATCGTTGACCTGCCGCTGGTGGCGCGTCGTTCCTCGCTGAACCGGGAACAGGCGCGCAGTCAGCTGGCCGATTTTGTCGACACGAAGAAAAAATTAATTCTGCTCGGACTGCGGCAAGCGGACATCGGCCATGTACCGGCCGCCGCGTTGGCGCAACTGTCCGACTGGCACTTTATCACCACCCTGCCGGCCCTGCAGGCCGGCACCATCACCTGCATTCCTGAGGGCCGGTTACCCTTTGAGGATATGGTCCGAGGCTGCGATGCCATTCTGTCCAAACCTGGCTACAGCATGGTGGCGGAGGTCATCGCCAACCAGACACCGTTGGTGTATGTGACGCGCAATGATTTTTGCGAGGATCCGATTCTGCGGCAGGCGCTTAACCGATATGCGGTGTGCGAAGAGATGCCGATGGAGGATTTCAACTCCGGCCGCTGGCATGAGGCCCTGCAAACGGTCTTGGCCAAGCCGGCTCTCTGGCCGTTCATCGCCAACCACGGCGCGGAAACGGCGGCCGAACGAATACTGGAGTATGTGAAATGAGCAAACGCTTACTGCAAATCGCGGGCCTGCTGCTCGCGGCTCTGGCGTTAGCTGAAGCAAGCGACAAGCCGCTCGAGCTGAACGATCGGCGGGAATTGCTGGTCGATGGCTATCTGATTGAAAAACTGCAGGACCTACGGCTGGTCTTGCATGAGCCCCACGATGAAGGGGTTGTTCTGCATTTCGACAAATCGTGGGAGGGCGCTTTCTGCGGCTACAGCACGGTGATCAAGGACGGACCGCTTTACCGGCTATACTATCGCGGTTTAGCCAAGGCCAAAGGCGACGGCAGCAACCTCGAGGCGACCTGCTATGCCGAATCTCAGGACGGCATCACCTGGAACAAGCCGGAGCTGGGGCTATTCAAAATAAACGACAGTTGGAAGAACAACGTCATACTCGTCGACGCGGCGCCGGCCACTCACAA
>JAKJDB010000789.1 GCA_022706175.1 Candidatus Zhuqueibacterota bacterium
CGCCAGTTTCACCGCGCCGTCCTCCGCCTCCGGGCTGACGACGCCGGACGGCAGATGAGCGACCAGGACATCCAAAAAGTCTCCGATCATGCGGCCACTGATGGCAGAGACAGGGATCGGTTCGCCCAAGCCGAGTTTATAGAACTCGCCCAGATCATAGCCGCGCAGCTCGTTGTCGATCTTGTTCACCGCCAGCAGCACCGGTGTTTTGGCCTTTTGCAGCATGCGCGCGATGTCCAGGTCGATATCCGTGACACCGGTGGTCCCATCGACCACCAACACGACGGCGTCCGCCTCAGCAACGGCAAAATGAACCTGACGCCGAATGGCCTCCTCAAAAACGTCGTCGCTGCCGGAGACATAACCGCCGGTATCGACCAGATCGAACGTCACGCCGGTCCAATCCGCGGTCTCGTATTTGCGATCACGGGTAACGCCGGGCTGATCATCGACGATAGCCTCGCGCTTGCGGATGACTCGGTTGAACAGCGTGGATTTGCCGACATTGGGCCGGCCGATAATGGCGACAACAGCTCTTTTCTTTTTCATAACACCTTTACTAACTGCAGAAAGTTCGACGGCTGGTAAACGCGCACGCCGAGCGATTGTTCCAGTTGTTGCGGCGTCCAGTCATCCAGAAACAGGCCGTCGTGGTTCAGGCAATTGGGCGGCAGAACCAGCAGATCGCCGTTGTGAGCCCCTTTCAGCTGGCGGGCGATGTCCTGGCCGGTAAGCAAGCCGGAGACCGTCACCCGGCGGCCGAAAAAGCGGTTGACCACGGCCTGTAAATTCACCTGCAGGCCGGAGACGGCCTGCAGAGGTGGAAGCACATGCTGCCGCAACAGGGGTTCGGCGGACCGGCCGGTGACCAGCGTGATACGCTTGGCGTGAACGCGCTTGGGAAAGTAGCGTGTCTGCCGCTTAACCGTATCGATCAGATCGCGGCACATGCCAACGCCGTTTTCGATCTGGCTGAAATCCTCATAGCGCGCCCTGGGCGGGATCGGCGCCCGGGCACGAAGATAGAACTCGTCGGCCGCATACACCCAGTAACAATCCGAATCGCGCTTGCACCCTTGCGCGTATTTTTCAATGATCCGCAGGGTCTGGCGGGCTAGAAGAGGCGAAACCGGCGGCAGATGGGTTAATCCGCGGCGATGACGGGTAAGGCCCAACGGCACCACGGCGACGGACTGCAGGCCGGGATAAAAGGGGTACAGGCGCTGCAGCGTATCCTGCAGCACCAAACCGTCGTTATATCCGGGACAGAGCACAATCTGCGCATGCACCTCGATGCCCTGGTCGGTCAGAAAACGGATCTTTTCCATCAGGCGATCATCGTGCTTGATGCCCAATAGGCGCCGGCGCACCTCCGGATCCACCGCATGGATGGAAACATAGATGGGAGACAAACGCTGTTCCACGATTCGAACCAAGTCCCGGCGGGTAACGTTGGTCAGCGTGACATAATTGCCGTATAAAAAGGAGAGCCGGTAATCCTCGTCTTTGAAATACAGCGAACGGCGCAGACCGCCTGGATTTTGATCGATAAAGCAAAAGACGCAGCGGTTGCCGCAATGCCGGTATTTCATGCCGTGGAATTCTACGCCAAAGGACCCTTCCCAGGTACGCCGCAGCGACCGGCTGAAGACGCGGGCGCCGCGTTGAATCACCAGGCGCAGTCGGGCATCGGCCGAATAGTATTGAAAATCGATTTCATCCTGAATCGGATGGCCGTTAATCTCCAAAATCTGATCGCCCGGTTGCAGCGATAGATCAGCGGCAGGAGAAGGTTTATCAACGCGAATGATTATCATCTTTCCGTAACGGTCTGCGCCATATCTTTCTACGATAGCTGCGGATGCCGATGGAGACAAATATTTTTATCGTCGCGGCCAAGGGTACGGCGATGACCAGACCGAGCACGCCCAGCTGATTGGAGAAAATCAGGATGGAAAAGATCACCCACACCGGATGCAGTCCAACGCGATCACCGACGATACGCGGAGCGATGTAAGAGCTTTCCAGGATCCG
>JAKJDB010000058.1 GCA_022706175.1 Candidatus Zhuqueibacterota bacterium
TGTCCGCATCGGTCTGATAGCCGGTGGCCTCGATAAACCGGCGAAACTGCGCCACGGTGATTTCGCTCCGGCTGAGGTAGAACGTTTTCACTTTGACCGGATGCACCGGCCGTTCGTCGCTGTCGCCGGCGCCCCACTTGTCGCCCATTTCGAACCGGCCTCCGGGAATTTTTACAAAATCAATAGCAATGTTTTTAGAGGTTTTAACTTTTGCACACTGCAACAGCATCAACACTCCAAAAACGGCAAGCACCTGCATGTTCTTCATCATGAATCCTCAAGTTCGCTTCATAAAACAATATTAGCAGAAAACCTTCAAAAAAGCAATGAAAATTGCGCAAGCCCGGGCCATTCATTCCGTCACAAAATCACGACACACGGCAGGCCCGGTGTCAATTTTCCGTTGCACGCTGCGGACCAACGGCTTTGCCGTGAGCACGCCGGACCACACAGTTACAACCAGTTACCGCCTAACCGGTTTTGGTACGGTCTTTGTAAATTATTCCATGGCTTTATTATAGGATCAGACCCTGAATATGCTTTTCCGGCGGTCGCCTTGACGTCACGCCGTCGATTGAACCCGGCCTCATGCGCCGATCCATGGATTCATTATGAACCTACGCAGGAAAATACTGTTATCCCTTTTTTGCTTTGCCGTCAGCCGGTTATCGGCGGCCGGCACAGAACAGGTACAAAGGCTGACGCGGATGGCGTCGCAGTTGCAGGCGGAGCAACAGGCGCAACGAAACCAAGCGCTGCAGTGGGCTGCGACTCATGGCATCGTTCCCCGGTTGAGCCGTAAAAACGGACAGACCCTCGAACTGGTGCGCGTACAGAATGACCGGCTGTATTTTATCGCCACGCATAACCTGGATGCCGCTATTACGAGTGAAACCTATTCCCTGTGGCCCGGTGGAATCTCGGAGCTTAACCTGAATGGCAGCGGATTGTCCTGGGGCCGCCTGGCCATGTGGGATGCCGGCCGAGTTCTGCTGAACCATGAAGAATTCCGCAGCGACGGCGTCTCCCGCGTTGCGGTGATGGACCGGAACGACATCGTGGAGACCCATTCCACTCATGTCGCGGGAACGCTCATCGCCCGCGGCAAGGACAGCCAGGCCAAAGGCATGGCGCCGGCCGCCACGTTGCATTGCTATGATTGGTGGGATGATTATGCAGAGATGGCACAAGCAGCGGCTGAGGGATTGCTGCTGTCCAACCACTCTTATGGCTTTCTCGCCGGCTGGGTGAACGACTGGTGGTGTGATCTCAACAAAGACGATAAAGCACAGCCTGATGAGGTTAAATGGTGCTGGTTCGGAGATCCGGAAAAAAGCCTGCAGGAAGATTACCTGTTCGGCTTTTATTCCATCGACGCAATGATGGTCGATGAGATCGCCTGCGCAGCGCCCTTTTATCTCATCGTCAAAAGCGCGGGCAACGAAAGGAGCGCAGCGGCCAACCAGGGCCCGGAAAACGGTGAAAGCTTTTGGCAGTACGTGTATCACGAAGAGGGAGGCGCGGCCTTTCGACAGCGGATCAAAGAAAAAACAGAACGGCCGCCGGATTGCAACGGCGATCTCTCCTATGATGGACTGGAGGGCATCAGCGTCGCTAAAAACGGTTTGACCGTCGGCGCTGTTTACGATCTGGCCGACGAACCGGCGCAGGCCCGCACAGCGGTCATCACTCCGTTCAGCTCCTGGGGCCCCACCGACGATGGACGCATCAAGCCGGACCTGGTCGCCAACGGCTACCAACTCTACTCCTGCAGCGATCAGGGCATCGACCAATACACCATACTCTCCGGTACCTCCATGGCCGCCCCTACGGTCACCGGCGCGCTGGCCCTTTTGCAGGAACTCTATGCAAAAAACCACGACAGCTATATGCGCTCTGCAACTTTAAAAGCTCTGGCCATTCACACGGCCGGCGAATGCGGCCCAGCGCCCGGTCCGGACTATAGCTTTGGCTGGGGTTTGTTCAACGCCCTTGAGGCCGGTCAAATCATTCTTTCGGATTCCGAACAGCCCATGGTCATACAGGAGAACGAATTGCACAACGGAGGTGAATATAAAATCTGGGTCAGCGCTAAAGGCGGTGAACCGCTCAAAATCACTCTGGCCTGGACCGATCCGGCAGCGGTCTCCCCTGATCCGGTAGTGGATCCGGCGGCTCCCATGCTGATCAACGACCTGGATGTACGAGTCCATCGTCTCGACACCGGCCAGGAGTTCAAGCCTTGGATCCTCGATCCCCGGCAGCCCTGGCAACCTGCGCAGAACGGAGACAACCGGCTTGACAATGTCGAGCAGGTGGTCGTGGCTGATCCGGGCGCAAATGGCTACACTGTAACGGTCCGCCACAAAGGAACGCTGCAGGCCGGCCTGGCGCAACCGTATTCCTTGATCATCTCGGGAGCGAACACCATCGCCGTGGCAGTGGAAATCACTCAGATGAGCGTCCGCTGGACCGGCCATGCGGTTTCCATCTGCTGGACGACGGCCAGTGAGAGCGATAACCTGGGATTCCATATCTATCGCAGTGACAGCGCGAACGGCTTCTATGAGTTGGTCTCCGACCATCTGCTTCCGGGCGCGGGCAATTCTTCGTCGCAAAAAAACTATTCCTATCTGGACGCGGAGGTGCAGGCCGGCCGCACCTATTATTATAAAATAGCGGACGTGAACTATCAGGGTACAGAGCGGTTGCATAACGCCCTGGCTATCGACACCGCACTGCCCGATGATTTCTCTTTGCAGCAGAATTATCCGAATCCCTTTGTCCACAACACCCAGATTTCCTTCTCCGTGAAGGATGAAGTGGACCTGCAGCTGACCATCAGAAATTTGAACGGCGAAACCGTGCGCACTCTGTTGCGGGGCCGAATCAATCGAGGGCTGCACCAGGTGCTCTGGGACGGCAAAGATGATGCAAGCCGGCCGCTTCCCAGCGGCGTGTACTGGTACACCTTACAAGCGCAGGATAGCCGGTTGACTAAAAAACTCCACCTGATCCGATAAAAAAACAGCCCCGGCAAAAGGAATTTACCGGGGCTGTCAATCGATCTGTATTGTAACTTTTACGCCGCGGCCGCAAGCTTAGCTGACGGTTTGCCTGTGTGCGTGCGGACTCGTAGGGGATGTTACAGGTTGAGTTTGTAACCGAGCATGACCGACCAGCTGTTCATGCCGAACTTTTCCGCATCATCCTCCTCCATGCCTTCACCCGAATCGTCAAACTGGCGCTCAATCAGATTGTAGTTGAACTCGATGAACAGATTGGGAGAAAGGTTGATGCCGCCGCCGACGATAAAACCGATTCCCGGATCGATCTTGTAGGTTTCATCTTCCTCTTCACCATCGACCTCATAGGAGGCTTTGACGTCGCCCATGAAATAGCCTACGCCGCCCTTGACAAAGGGTTTGCTGGAGCCCTGACCGAGGAACAATTTGGCATAGGCCGAAGCGATGGTTTGACTAAAAGTGGTTTTTAATTTGTAATCTTCGTCCTTATCCTCCCAGATAAAGCCGCCCAGCAGATAATTGCCCTCCACGCCGACCTGCAGATTCGGCGAAACCATCATGCCCAATTGGATTCCCAGCGGAACGGTTCCGGCTGCGTCTTCCTGGTCTTCAAAAGCGCTCATGCTGTAACCGGCCATAACCGCCAGACTGTTCGTGCTTTGACCGTAACTGGATACGGCCATCAGTACCAGTGCCAGCATCATCCATCCACTTTTTTTCATCGTTGGCTCCTTTCTTCGTCCTTATTCTGTTTTCCTGCCTTGCCAAAATGAAACGAGATGCTTGACACGAAGGGCGGACTATTCGTTCCAATCAACAATGCACAGTTTAGTGTGAAACCGATTCAGCTCGCTGATTTATTCCCGGCAAAATAAAGAAAAATGCCATAACCGGTATTGACCGGCGTCACAACGTCTGCCAATCCGGGTACAGCGGCAGATTTCTGTCAAAATGGGCTATCCATTCAGGCTCGCAAAGGCTGCGATATCGGCCGGCGCGAAAGAGCTCGGCCGCCTCCTGATAAAAATAGCCCCATGAGGCCGCCTCGCGGCCCGCCAGAATGGGATAAAACGCCACCCCATTTTCATCGGCCGCAGCCTTATCCGACGGGGCATCGCCGATCATCAGAACCTGATCCGGCTGATAGCGGTCTTGCATCGCCAAACGAATGATGGCCGCTTTACCCCCGGACTCTTGTCCGGCGATCAAGGCGATATGGCGATCCAAGCCATGCTCATGCCATTCCTTCACCAGTTGCTCCTGGTTGGCCACAGAGCAGACGATCACATCCGCCCAGGTTGAGACCAACGTCAGGCTTTCCGCCACACCGGCAAACGGGGCGATGCCTGTCACCATGTCACGCACCGAACGGTTGATCGCCTCACTCCACTCCAGGGCCCGGCGCAGGTCAGCGGCATCGTTGTTCTCGATCTCTCGGGCCAGCGCCGTATGGCTCCAGTCATTCGACTGCGCCACCCAGCGGCGCAAAGCCGGCGCAGCCGGAATGTATCGCTGCGCCGTTTGCAGAGCAGGCCATTCCTGAAGCCAATCGAACAGCTTGATCAGAGCAGGAAACCGGTTCAAGCCGCGAAAGCGCGAGCGTAGATTTACGAACTCGGCCAGCCGGCGGACGTAGCCGCTGATCGGCTGCAGCTGCCAGCAGCGTATGGTGTTGGGGATAAAGCACTCCTGGTGCTTGATCTCCATGGTGTTAAAAGCGCACCCGTCCGAATCAACGGCGATCAGGTAATCGTGGCGTTGAATCATTCTTTGAACGGATCGTTTTTCAGACGATAGAGCATCTCGCCGGCTTTGGCCACATAGAGCACGCCTTCAGCCTCTCGGTCCATGAACCGGCGGGGATCGATGGAGGCCGGAGCCTGGTAGCCGAGGTTGATCTTTGCGCACAGAGACTCGGGGATCCCGGTGGCCAAGACGACCTGAATGCGCGGCTTTTCCATACCCTCTTCAAACGTGCCGACGCCTTTCACATGCGTAGAGTGCGCCAGTACGCCGGCAGGAAAACCGCTGAAGCGATCCCATTGTTTGACAAAATAATCGCGCACATGATAGCCGATCTGTTCAATGAGCGCGCCGTGCGTGACCGACACCTCGGTGATGTGCGGCGCGTAGATGATCAGTGTGCCTCCGTCGGCCACCACGGGTTCGAGTTTGTACATGCATTTGCCGCCGGTCCACAGCTCGTCGTACATTTTCGGCGCACAGGAGAGTACGGTGTGATAGGGCCGGTCTTTATAGACGATGTGCAGCTGGTCGGAGAGGTCCGCTGCCGCGGACCAGGCCTGTTCCGGCGTGCCGAAATAGAGACCGGCCAGCGCTTCCCCTTTGACCACCAGACTGAAGCAGAGCCGTTCAACGGGCAGCAACGACGCTGCTTTGTCCACCACCCGGCGAACCGGCGTATTTTTTGTCCCGATGATGCGGGGGTTGGTGATCAGGGCGCCCAGCCAGTGAAACATATCAATGATCTCCTGGCCGGCGATTCCGGGAAAGAGATATTTATTGCCGCCGGAAAAGCCCACCACCTCATGTGGAAACGTGGGCCCGACGATGACCAGCAGATCATACTCCAGCACCATCTTGTTGATCACCACATCCACCGCCTGATGCAGCCGATTTTCAGAAAGCGCCTCCACCTCTGCGGTGCTGATCGTGCCGACGCTGACCAGCTGATCCGGATCTTTCCAGTGATGGTTGAAAAACCGGGCCTTGGGATATCTCTCCCGCCGCTCCGCAGCGGTGATGCCGACGCGCCGGTTGATGGCGTCCGCACTCATGGGTGGGTGAGTGCCCAGGGCGACCAAAAAGTCCACCGCAGGCAGTCGCGGCGCCAGCGTTCGATACAGGCATCGGAACATCACATCGATGGGCGCCGTACGCGTGTGGTCCGGAATGATGAACAGTATTTTCCGGTTGTCGAACCGTGCATCGGCGAACGCCTCGTCGACGATCTGTTGAACCTGCGGTTCCTGCAACTCTTCAATGGCACTGCCATAACCGGTCATGGGAGGCCCCCTCTACGCCGTATAGGTTGAAGAACTGGTGGCGCCGCCGCGACCGGTCCAATTGGTGTGAAACCATTTACCGCGCGGTTGATCCACCCGTTCGTACGTATGAGCGCCGAAATAGTCGCGCTGGGCCTGCAGCAGATTGGCCGGCAGCCGCTCGCTGCGATAGCCGTCGAAATAGGCGAGGGCGGAAGAAAAGGCCGGTACCGGAATACCCATCTTGACCGCTTTGGCCACCACCGTGCGCCAGGCGGTCTGATTGCTTTCAATGATCTTTTTAAAATAGGGATCCATCAGCAGGTTCTGCAGATCCGGATTGCGGTCAAAGGCCTCTTTGATCTTGCCGAGGAACTGTGCACGGATGATGCAGCCCTCGCGCCACATCAGTGCGATCTGACCGTATTTGAGATCCCACTTGTATTCAGCCGCAGCAGCGCGCATGAGTTGGAAGCCCTGGGCATAGGAGCAGATTTTGGAGGCATAGAGCGCCCGGCGCACCATTTCGATAAACGTCTTTTTGTCGCCGGTGAAGCGGTTCTTGGGGCCACTCAGCACCTTGGCGGCCTGCACGCGTTCTTCCTTGATGGCGCTCATGGATCGGGCGAACACCGCCTCGGCCACGGTCTGGGCCGGAATGCCCAGATCCAGCGCCGCCATGCTGGTCCACTTGCCGGTGCCCTTTTGACCCGCCGTATCCAGGATCACGTCCACCATGTATTTTTTATTGTCCTCATCCTTTTTCGCCATGATCTCAGCGGTGATTTGAATCAGATAGCTGTCCAATTCGCCCTTGTTCCATTTCTCAAAGACCCGGGCCAGCTCTTTCTGGGTCAGGCCGATGTTTTTCAGCAGCCAGTAGGCTTCGGAGATCATCTGCATGTCGCCGTATTCGATGCCGTTATGCACCATCTTGACAAAATGGCCGGCGCCGTCAGTGCCCACCCAGTCACAGCAGGGCGAACCGTCCGCCACTTTGGCGGCAATGGCCTGAAAAATCGGCTTGATGTGAGGCCAGGCTTGGGGGGAGCCGCCGGGCATGATCGACGGGCCCAGCAGGGCGCCTTCTTCACCGCCGGAAACGCCGGTGCCGATGAAATTAAATCCCTTGGACTCGAGATATTTGGTGCGGCGGATGGTGTCCGGATAATGGCTGTTGCCGCCGTCGATGAGGATGTCGCCCGGATCCAGATGCGGCAGAAGCAATTCGATGAAATCATCCACCGCCTGTCCGGCCTTGACCATGAGCATGATTTTGGCCGGCTTTTTCAAATTCGCCACCAGTTCTTCGATGGAATGACAGCCGAAGATGTTTTTGCCCATCGCACGGCCGTTGATGAATTGGTCGACCTTGCTTACCGTGCGGTTGTACACCGCCACGGAAAAACCGTTGCGCTCCATGTTGAGGATGAGGTTTTCACCCATCACCGCCAGGCCGATCAGGCCGATATCGCATTTTTCCATAGATTTTCTCCTTTGTTTGGCGCGGCCGGCCGCGCCGGATGGTTTATGAAAACGGAAAAGAAAAAATGATTTCAATCGATCAAACGACTCAGCCACTCCCTGCAAAACAGGTTTAGATGGTCATGGCGGTAAAGCCGCCATCCACACGGATCACCGCGCCGGTGACAAAGGACGAGGCTCTGGGCGAAGCGAGCCATATGGCTGCGCCCACCAGTTCCTCCGCCTCACCGAACCGGTTCATCGGTGTATGCTTCATGATGTCCGCCACCCGCTCCGGAGTCAGAATCTTGCGGTTCTGTTCCGCGGGAAAAAAGCCCGGGGCAATGGCATTGACCCGTACGCCCTGGGTGGCCCATTCGCGCGCCAGAAACATCGTCAGATTGTTGACCGCCGCTTTGGACAGACTGTAGGTGAACACTTTGGAGAGCGGCGGGCCGGAGGAGGCTGAGCTGATGTTGATGATGCTTCCGCCCTTGCCGCCGGCCACCATTTTTTTACCGAATATCTGGCAGGCCAGAAACATGCTCTTTACATTCACCTTCATGATTCTGTCGAATTCCTCTTCCGGAATATCAAAGAACGGCGTGCTGGAATTGACGCCGGGCGCATTGACCAAAATGGTCGCCTCACCGAGCGTCTCACGCACAGCGGCTTCTGCTTTGCTCAACCCCTCCTTGGAGGTGGCGTCCAGCTGCAGCGCCAAGCTGCGCACTCCCAACGCTTCAGCGCGCTGAGCCGCGGCCCGAGCGTTTTCCAACGACAAATCCAGAATAGCGATATCCGCTCCGGCTTTGGCCAGGCCATCGGCCATGGCGCCGGCAAGAACCCCGCCGCCGCCGATGACCACGGCCACGCGGCCTTTGAGACTGAACATTTCATCCAAGAAACTCACGTTGCGACCTCCTGCCATTGATGGTTGTCCTCTGTCTGTTTGATAAGAAATGGATCCGCTGGACTGCTGTGAAAAGAACCACGGCTGAGCGCTCCGCATGATTCGCGAACAACCAGTCGGGTGGCCAGGTAAATTTTTTGCGTGGTCCCCCCGTTCTCTTTGGCCGCAATGCGCTGCAGTAACAGTTCTGCGCTGCATCGGCCGATCTCCAGGGCGGGTTGAGCCACTGTTGTCAACGCGGTTTGCAGATAATCGCCCAGTCCGGCATCGTCGAATCCCACCACAGCCACATCATCGGGAACACGAATGCCCCGCTCGGTCAGAGCGCGCATAAAGCCGATGGCCAACGAATCGTTGTAACACAACACCGCGTCGACGCCGGCGGCCGAAGAACCAGCGAACTGCTGACCGGCCCTGTACCCGTCCTGCAACCGCCAACCGCCCGGCCACACTAGCTCCGGCTTGGCCACCAGATCGTGAGCGGCCAGTGCAGTCTGATACCCACGGCAACGCCGGTCGCCGGCCAGAGCGGTATCCGGGCCATTGAGATAGGCGATGTTTTTCCTGCCCAGATGGATAAGATGCTCAGTGGCGGTCCTTGCCCCTTGCTCATCGTCGGCGCGCACAACATCGGCGTCGATGCCCGGCACCTCGCCCAGCAGAATAAAGGGAAAGTGCGCCTGCTTCAGCTCATGGATATGGCCGAGGTCCACCCCCTTTTGCAAGGGCAGCAGAATGAGGCCGTCCAGGCGCCGTTGTTTGAGCAGGGAGACGTAGCGCACTTCGCGCTGCCATTGTTTATGGGTGTTGCCGATGATCACGGTGTACTGCTTTTGTTCGCACGCCTGCTCAACACCCAGAGCGATCCGGCCGTACAACGGATTCGAGATATCCTTGATTAAAAGACCGACGATACCGGTCTGACGCAAGGCCAGTGCCCGTGCAAGGTGGTTGGGCTGGAAATTGTGCTCTTCGATGATCGCCAACACCCGTTTGGTGGTCTTGGCGCTCACCAAAGGGCTGTTGTTGAGCACACCGGAGACCGTGGCGGAAGACACGCCGGCCAATCGGGCGATATCCTGAATGGTCATGAGCTATTTGAACCGCTTTAGATAACTGGCGTTATTGTCGATTGCTTCAGGCCGGCTGATAAAGGCCTTGAAATTATCATTTGATTTATTTATAATTATATCAAAAAAACGCAGGAAAAAACCGCTGGATTCGAAGGGCCGCACTGCCTGGTGCTGCATCGCTCTAACCGGTTTGAATATAGCCAATTTAAAAAAAAATGTCAATGAAAATGAAATAAATAGCTTGCAAAAGATAAGGTTTGAGGTTAAATTGCGTCATTTATGAGCCGGAAGGCCCTGCGT
>JAKJDB010000790.1 GCA_022706175.1 Candidatus Zhuqueibacterota bacterium
CATCTCGAGCATCGCCAGACGCGCAGCATCACCGGGGGCATCCAGCAGCACTGTCCAGCGCGCGTGATACACGCCCTGTGACGCCTCCACCACAGTGGGCAGCATCTTGCCCGAGGTGAGCGCTTCCATCGCCAGACCGGCAGCCAGCTGGTAAAAGCGCGCGTCATCGCCCAGTTCCAGCCCCGGGGAAGATGCAGCCAGCGAAGGCAGATTTACCAGCCCCTGCAGCGCGGCTGCCGCGGGTAAGGAAAGCCCCTCCACGGTCCAGGGGGTCAGCGCGGGCGGGGAATCCGGCAGGTCTTCCCACTCAGTGACCAGCTGCGGAGAGGAGAGCGGCTGCCCTTTCCAGGTGGGCAGCCTGAGCATGGCGCTTCCCGGCATGCCGCCGCCCAGCAAAGCCATCAGCTCCTCGCGGCTGGCGATAAAGGGATGCGTGCGCGGCACAATCCGCGGACGGCGCTGGCGGCTGCCATGCTGCTGAACTTCACGTTCCAACGGCGCCGGGTTCATCTCACCGGGACGCGCGCTGGTTTCAGCCCAAAACAGCACTGCTCCCGTTTCTCCCGCATGTGAAGGCGGCTGCCAGTGCGCGTGCAGTACGAGCATTATTGCCTGACCCCCGCCTCAAGCTGGTTGAGGCGTTTGCGAAAAGCCGGCAGGTCTTCACGACCGACCACCAGATGATGGTCTTCCGCCAGAAGGCATAAACCGGCCAGGATTTCATCCTGCAACAAAGTCTTCATCAATGTGATATCTTTGACCTGAAACACCAAAGCTTCTTCCTGTTGCGTCAGCACTTGGCTGCGCTTGCGTAAACGGTTAAAGTATTCCCGCGTGTTTTCATCGACTTCCCGCCCTCCGCGCAGACGGAGAAAAGCGAACACTTCTTCCAGCTTCAACCCCTGCTCAAACGCGGATACAACGCGTTCGCCCTGAAACTGGAAGGACCCATCCGGAAACTCCCGGGCAATGCGTTCCAGCATGGCGCGATCGTTGGGGTTGAGCGCGCTGCTGCCCTGCAATTGGATCAATCCCTGGTCATCCCAGCTGATCAATGGCTGTCCGCTGACTGTTCCGCGGACATAGTCCCCATGCCCGCGCAGGATCCAGTCACCCAGCGGCGTGATCCGCAGCGCCGCCAACCCGTCGTACCTTGTCAATGGCCGTTTGGCGTACCCTTTCAACCCGGCCAACTGGTACGGTGAAGCGGCAGCCGGCACGCAGGCGAAATCAATCATTCCGAACGTCGCCAGGTACTCCATCAGCACGGCCAGGATATAGGGACCCTGCACGGCACGCCAGTAGGTGTGGGGTGAAGCGTTATCCAGCAATCCATAGCCATGCACCTGGAGGCTGGTCACCTGATCCAGTTCCATCTGAAAGGCATGTCCGCTCAGTTTTAAGGTTCTGAAAAAATCCTCAATCGCGATCCATTCACCCGCCGGGTATTCACGCATGGTTGAAAGGATGGCGTTTCGTCTGCTCTCAGGCTGGGTCAGGGTCAGGTTGGGATTGGTCAACCCGCGCAGATGGCTCAACCGGTAGACTTCATCCAGCATAGCGCTTTCGTTCCAGGCCTGAACGGCGCGCCGCAAACCGGCTCCATCCGGTTGATCCAGCCATGCTTTCCCGGCATCGGTCAACCGCAAGAGGCTGCCTTCCGCTTCGGCCCACCCGGCCGCCTGGATCGCCAGGATCAGCCCAACCGGACGGATGGTTTCGGCGGCGCGCGTCAGATCGTTGATCCCGTAGTAATCGAGCAGCACCAGCTCGCGCTGCAACTGACGCACCACAGTCGCCGTGGGGAGGCGCGAGGTGTCGCTCACGCGCACCTTTCCCTCGCCCGCCAACCGCAGCACCGCTGCCAGGTCATGCCAGGCAGCCTGTTCGGTCTCGACCAGGCGTACTTCCGCGGGCCCCTGATCGCCGGTGATCTTCTCAGGCAGGCCCGGCATGATTTGCGGCCTGTGCGCTTCGGGCGGCGCGACCCACTCGCGCAATGGCGTCAGGTACTCATCGGGCAGT
>JAKJDB010000791.1 GCA_022706175.1 Candidatus Zhuqueibacterota bacterium
AACAGAGCCTGGCGCCGGTAGCCTCTGCCGTACCACTCTTTATCCGAATAGCGCAGATTCAAGCTGGCCTCGCTGCGGCTGAATTTGGACAGCGGATAACTCAGGGCGCCGAAACCGCCCACCCGTCGTTCCCAGAACCACTCATCGTAGCGGTTATAGTAACGGCCGGCGAAATGATAGCCGCCGATGGCCGAGTTGATCCGGCGGGATAGATCGGTGCGCGATACCGCCACGTTGAAACTGGAGAGCAGCTCGCTCTGGCTGCGCGCCGAATTGCTGAAGAGAAAAAAATATTGGTAATTGCCCAGCATATCCGAGATCACCAGTTGGGCGCCGCCTGAGGTGCCAAAGATGGGATCCTGGGTGATCTGACTCTGAGCGATATCGAGATTGTATTTGGGTTTGTATTTGAACTCTTTGATGGTGCTGATGCCGTCGATCCGCTCATGCGTCCAGGAGGCGACCTGCTGCGGCAGGGAGTCCTGTTCAGCGGTCTGGCAGCGGTCGAACAGCGCCGCCGGGTTTTCCAGCCAGTGCAGATGGTAGCCGAAATTCTCAAACGCGGTGAACAACAGGTCGCCTTGGCGCGTCCAGGCCGGATCCGAGGCGCCGGTGACGATGTGGGTGATCTGTTTGAGCGGCAGGCTCAGGCTGTCGCCGGGCTGCTGAATGCGAGCCAGCCATAGGTTGCTCGTCCCGCTGCGGTCCGAGGTGAACGCCAGAAACCGGCTGTCCGGCGACCAACGCGGAGTATGGTCGTTGAACGCGCCGTGGGTCAGATAGCGGATCTGCTTGTCGTGCAGGCTCATGAGAAAAAGATGATAGTCGCCCTGCTGCCCGCCGACGCCGCGGTCCGAACTGAAAGCCAGGAACCGGCCGTCCGGCGACAATGCGGGATCGCGGTCATCATAGGCGTCATCCGTGAGCCGGGCGAGCTCCTGGGTCTGACGGTCGAACGCATAGAGGTCGCAGCGGCCGTTGAAAGCCAGTCCGGAAAAAAACAGGCGCCGGCCGTCCGCGGACCAGGAGGGGGAGAAGAGCGAGACCAGTCCTTCGAACGCATGGGTTTCGACGACCTTTTTTTCTTCGATGTCCATCACATAGAGCCGGTCCCGTTCGCCGCTCTTGGAGACAAAGGCGAGTTCGCCGGCCTCGTTGACGTCGATGCTGCTGCTGAGCAGATGAATGGATTCGAATTCCGGGGAACGCTCGCCGGCCACCAGGATCTCCGTTTTGGCTTCCTGTTCCGCTGCGGTGAGCGCAGTCCGATAAATGTTGGAATAGCCGCTCCGGTTGGAGATAAAGACCACGTTCTGAGAATCGCCGGCTGAATAATAGGCGGGCTTGATGTTGATGCCGTGCCGGGTCAATTTGCGGCTGATCATGCGCGCGGCATCGCTGGACTGCAAAAGAGGGTATTTCTCTTTTTTTAAATGATAGAACCATTTCTCGTCAAAACCGCGGTACTCCAACCCCAGCGTCTGCTTCATCACTTCGCTGAACAGCTTGCTGGTCCAGCAGTTTTCCAGCAGCTGGAGAATTTTATCCTCCCCCCAGGTCTCGGCGATGTATTTCATCACCGCTTGGCCCTCTTTGTACATGAGAAAGGAGCCGCTGATCTGGTGCATTTGGGCAAGCGGGAACAGATAGTTGTTGAGCACGGCATCGCGGATAAACATCTCGACTTCAGAGTCCCACCCGGCCGACCAGTATTCCGCCAGCCCTTCCATAAACCACAGGGGCGGCTGCGGATGGTTCATCAGCTTGTGGTCGCGAAGCACGCTCTCCACTTTGCTGTGGGTAAAGACATGCACCAGCTCGTGACGGACGACCTGTTTGAATTGGGAGATCGACCCGTTGGCCGGCACGACCACGCGGCCTTTGAGAAATTCAAAAAAACCGCCCACGCCCTCAGGGATGAGACTGGAGATGGTGTTGGTCTCCTGAAAGTGCGCGTGCGTGGCGTAAAAGATCAGCGGAATACGGCGGTCGATGTTGTGGTTGAACTTGCGCTCCAGC
>JAKJDB010000792.1 GCA_022706175.1 Candidatus Zhuqueibacterota bacterium
TCAGACTCTGGGCCAGGGCGTGCTGATCCGCGGCGGCAGCGACAATCGGCTGACCGGTTGCCGGCTTTATCAGACCGGCGGCGAGGCGATCATCCTGGACGGCGGTCTTCACCATAAGGTGCAGGCGTGCGATGTGTTCGATGTCAGTCTGGCCGGCATTCTGCTTCGCGGCGGCGACCGCAAGACTCTGCAGCCCTCGGGGCATGAGGCGGTGAATAATCACATCCACCATTACAGTCAATGGCTGCGCACCGGACAGTACGCCTTTTTTCTCGATGGCGTGGGCCATCGCTTGGCCCACAATCTGGTGCACGACGCACCGCATGAGGCGGTGTACCTGCGCGGCAACGATCATGTGGTAGAGTACAACGAATTTCACGATATCTGTCAGCAGACCGGCGATGCCGGCGCCCTTCATACCGGCCGCAACTGGACCTGGCGCGGCAACGTCATCCGCTTCAACTATTGGCATGATCTGAAAGGGCCGGGGTTGCACGGTGTGGCTGCAGTGTATCTCGATGACTGGGGCAGCGGCTTTCATGTGCACGGCAATCTGTTCTACCGGGCCGGTCGCGCCACGCTGATCGGCGGCGGCCGCGACAACCTCGTCGAGAACAACGTCTACATCGATTGCCAACCGTCGTTGCATCTGGATGCGCGCGGACTGGGTTGGGCCTGCTATTATTTCGACGGCACCTATCCCACTCTGTTCGAAACCTACCGGGAGATGAACGCAGACCAACCGCCCTACAGCGTCCGCTATCCGGAATTGAAAAATCTGCTCAACGACGATCCCGCTGCGCCGAAAAACAACCGCCTGATCAACAATTTGAGCATGGGCGGCCGTTGGCTGGACATCTACGATTACAACGTGTGGAAGGCCGAATGGGCGACCGTGCGCGGCAATGTCTCGGCCGACACGATCATCTGCCGGCGCCGGTTGCCACATCTGTCCGGTTGGGACCCCTATTATCTCAACATCGACTGGACCAAGGGCTTTGAACACCTGCGCGCCGATGACCCTCGGCTGGCGAGCGAATTCAGCGGCAATACCTTTCGCGCTGCGCCCTTTATGATGTTCGATCCCTCGGCTAAAAAACTCACCATCACCGATCCCACGCTCCTGCCGCCCGGATTTCAACCGCCGCCGTTGGAGAAAATGGGACTGCAGAGGAAAACAGAAATTAAAGATTGAAAAGGAGATCCGGCATGTATAAAAAAGCAGCGATCTGTTTACTGATTGTGTTGATCGGCGCCGCCTGGGCGCAAACCTGGCAGCCCACCTGGGAGTCATTGGATAAACGGCCCACACCGCAGTGGTGGCTCGACGCCAAGTTCGGCATCTTTATTCATTGGGGCGTCTACTCGGTGCCTGCGTTCTCCAAAGTCGGTCAGTATTCGGAATGGTACTGGCACAGCCTGGTGCAGGGGCAGAAGGAGTATGTCGATTTTCATACGAACAATTATGGCCCTGGATTTCAGTACGCGGATTTTGTTCCTCTCTTCAAAGCCGAGCTGTTCGATCCGGATCAATGGGCAAATGTGTTTGAACGCTCCGGCGCCAAATATATCGTGCTGACCTCCAAGCATCATGAGGGCTATACCCTGTGGCAGAACGAGCAGGCTAACCGCTCCTGGGGTCGGCCCTGGAACTCGGTGGAGACCGGACCGCGCCGGGATCTGCTGGGCGATCTCACGGCAGCGGTGCGTAAAACCAACGTGAAAATGGGCATCTATTACTCGATCTATGAATGGTATAATCCGATCTATCACAGCGATGTGAACACCTTTGTCGAACAGCATCTCTTTCCTCAGTTCAAGGATGTGGTGAACAAATACGCACCGTCGGTGATCTTTTCCGACGGCGAATGGGACCATCCCAGTTCGACCTGGCGCAGCGAAGAACTGTTGAGCTGGCTGTTCAACGAATCTCCCTGCAAAGAGGAAGTGGTCATCGCCGACCGTTGGGGCAAGGAGACACGGCACAAACACGGCGGTTATTACACCACAGAGTACGG
>JAKJDB010000793.1 GCA_022706175.1 Candidatus Zhuqueibacterota bacterium
AAATCGCCGTTTAAAGCCCCCTCCTGCCAGCGGTCGCCCATGTCCGTGATCCTGATATAGCGGATCCAATCCATTCCGACCTCCGCCAGGTCGAACTGATCAGCGCCGGAGCGCTGTGGGTCGAGGGGATAGCTGGTGCTCTGCACCACATGGCAGCCGGCCAGACCGGTATAGCTGGTGGTGTCGTAGGGGAATTCAATAAAATGGCTGCCGTCCTGGCTGACCGCCACTGTGGCAGCCTCCATGTACGGTTGTCCGGTCCACAGGTTCATGAACACGTTCTCAAAGATGATGAAATCCACACCAGGCCCGTCGACGACAACGTTGTCGGTGAACGCCAAAGTGATCTCACCGCCGTGGCCCAGAGACAGAATCTCCGCCGGATCGCTGGTGGAGCTGGTGCTGTTGAGCCCGCGATCCGGATCCGGCGGACCGAGCACGTTGTCGGGAAAAAAATCATAGCCGGTTTTGCTCCACGGCCGGCCGGGTGAAAAAGCGACCACTTCATCAGCCCAGGGATCCGAGGACTCGCTCCTTTCCACAATGGCCATGTCCTGACTGCCGTCGCCCGCAGGATAGGTGATCACCACCCGGTCCTGCTGCACATCGAACTTTTGCACGACATCCTGATCAAAGGCGCTGACGTACAGCTCGGCGTTTTTCTTATCCCAGAACAGATGCGTGGCGCCGCGGCCGACGCGCAAAGGATTTTTCGCGTTGTGCAGGATCTCGCCGCTGTAGATGTTCACCTTGTACAAAAAGCCGCCGGTATGATCGCCCCAATCGCAGATATAGGCCATGCCGTCGGGCAGCACGGCCAGATCCCCGGGATAACCGCCCACCACAAGGGTGTCGACGACCGCCGGGCGGCTATAGTCCGGCGGGGCATAGGGATTGATCACCGCCAATTGTCCGCTGTTTCCACCCCAGACGCCGGAGCAGAGCACATAATAGTTCCAATCCGGCCCCTTGCGCACCACTTGCGGATTGGCCGGCATCGCCACACTGGTGAGCAGAGAATCGCGGGCAACGTCGATAAAAGCGACGGTGGATGGCTGATAGTCCGGATAGCCGCCGGTGTTGGCCACCAGGGCGGTGGTCCCATCGACGATGATCCCTTGCGGCGCCCTGCCGCAGGGGATGAATTTGGCGACGCGGCTCTCCTTAATCTCCACTACCGCCACTGCATCCATGAGCAGCAGGGTCACATAGACCCGATTGCCGCCCACCAGCGCCATGCCATAGGGGTTGGAGCCCTCAGGCAGCGCGATGTGCTTTTCCACCTGCAACGAGCTCGCATCGATGATCATAATCTCCGGCGGCACACTGTTCAACACCAGAACTTTATCGCGATTGGCGAGTATCTGATTGGGGATTTGCCCCAGATTCACCACATCGTTCTGAACAGCGCCGGTCTCCAGGTTCACGGTGGACAGTGTGCGCGCCAGACTGTTTTCAATAAACAGCGTGCGCGGCATGTCGCCGGCAAAAGCGAAACGAACAACCCCCCAACACACCAACAAGCAGATCTTTTTCATTCTCTAGTCCTTAGTTTCTCATCTCCACAATAGAAGGCCGGTTCACCCTGTTCTTGCCTGGCAAATCAAACAGGACTCGGGGCATTGCGGCAACAGCCGGCGTTGTTAAAAAGCAGCGCTCCACCCTGCCCGCCATTCCCGGCCCGGCAGGGGTGCATTTTCCAAAACTTGATAGCGCACATCGGTGATGTTCAAGCAGGACAGCTTGACGGATTGCGGCCGGCCGATCACACGGAAAACATATTGCAGAGTGATCTCATGCAGCGAAAAGCCGGGCAAGCGCACGGTATTGGCTTCTGTGACAAAGCGTTCTCCGCTGCGCCGGAAATTATAATTCACCTGCAGATCGCGCCATCCCCACTGCAGGCCTGCTTTAAAGCTGTGTTCCGGTCGATACGGCAATTGTTTGTGCCGTGTTGTTCGTTCCTCGCTGAGGTTTTCGCTGCGCACATGGTTGTAGGAAACCTGCGTCTCCAGGC
>JAKJDB010000794.1 GCA_022706175.1 Candidatus Zhuqueibacterota bacterium
GGGCTGAAAGTGGATGTGAAGAAGAAACGGTTGGCCGGAAAAGATTTTCAGGAAGCCGTGCAGTTTTTGCAAGAGCTGGAGGATAAAAATCCGGTCATGGGACGGCGCATCTCGGAGATCTGCATCAGCAGAAAATCCGGCCTCATCTGCTATTTTAATTGGGCTGACATGATCCCCATCCTGGTGGGCCATGGTCTGATCAAACAGAAGGTCCAATCCATATCGATTTTTTTCGAACAGCTGACCAATACCGGCCTGCTGGATCATACGCGCTACCTCGACGCCCGGCTGGGCGATCGCATCGTACTAAAGCGCAACAGTTGACATTATCAACGGGGTTGTCTATGGAAACCATCAATATCATCACCGGGCTCGATGTCGGCACCACCAAGATCGGCTGTCTGATCGCCGAGGTGTCCAGCTCGGGAGAAATCAACATTAAAGGCGTTGGCACCGCGCCGTCGGAAGGTTTGCGCTACGGCATGGTCGTGGATATTGAAAAGACAGTCCGCTCCATCCGCAAAGCGGTTGAAGCCGCGGAGGCGATGGCCGGCGTGGCGGTGGATCTGGTCTACGCCGGCATCGCCGGCGATCATATTCGCGACATCAACGGCCGCGGCGTGGTGGCGATCTCGGGCGAAAACCATGAGGTGAGCGCCGATGATGTGCGCAGGGTGATCGAGGCGGCGCGGGCGGTGGCCCTGCCCATGGATCGG
The DNA here is from genome assembly GCA_022706175.1 of Candidatus Zhuqueibacterota bacterium. Next base: position 717 of record JAKJDB010000794.1, read on the forward strand.
GAGATGATCCATATCCTGCCGCAGGAGTTCATTGTCGACCAGCAGCGCGGTATCCGCGATCCCGTCGGCATGTGCGGCGTTCGTCTGGAGGCGGAGGTGCACATCGTCACCGGCGCCGTGGCTTCGGCGCAAAACATCTACCGCTGCATCGAAAAAGCCGGCTATACGACGGCCGATCTGGTTCTGGAATCGCTGGCTTCGAGCTATTCGGTGTTGACCGATGATGCCAAGGAGATGGGGGTGATTTTGATCGACATCGGCGGCGGCACCAGCGAGACCGCGGTCATCAGCCTCGGTGGCATCGTCGCGCTCGAGGCCGTGCGCGTGGGCAGCTTCGACATCGACGCAGCGATCCAGAGCTACGTGCGACGCGCTCGGCGGCCGCAACGTGACCAACGACATCGCCATCGAATTGCGCACGCCCATCGAGGCCGCGGAAAAACTGAAACTGGCGCACGGCAGCGCGATCCACGTCGACGGAGACAAGGAGCAGCTGGTCGAAGTGCCGGGTATGAACGATCGATCCATTCGCCGGATCTCCCGGGGCCTGTTGATCGACATCATTCAGGCGCGCATGAGCGAGATCCTCACCCATACCTATGAGGAGATCAAGAACTCGGATTATCTCAACCTGATGACCACCGGACTGGTGCTGACCGGGGGCGCCTCGCTGCTGCCGGGCACGGTGGAGATGGCGGAGAACATTTTCAACATGCCGGTCAAGCTCGGCATTCCCCGCGGCTTTACCGGCATGGTGGCAGAGGCGCAGCGGCCGCAGTATGCCACCGGCGTGGGACTGATCATGTACGCCACGCAGAACAAGGATGATTTTGAAGAGGGGTTCAGCGACAACGAGACCGGCGTGTTCGACAACATCGTGTCGCGATTTAAAGGCTTTTTCAAGAAAGCAACCCAGCTGGATTAACCGTCCTGCTGGGGATGCCCTGACGGGCGGCATGGGGCTGGCGCCGGACAGGCGAGGGATACGCCTCCCGGCCGGCCAGAAAACACAAAAAAGGAGTGGGTTATGAATTTGACATTTGATTTTGACGATGCGGCGGTAAACGGAGCGCGGATGAAGGTCGTGGGAGTCGGCGGGGCCGGCGGTAACGCCGTCACCCGGATGATCCGCGAAGGACTGACCGGCGTGGATTTTGTCGCCATCAACACCGATGAACAGGCTTTGGATTATTGCGCGGCCTCGACGAAAATCCGTATCGGCACCAAGACCACGCAGGGTTTGGGCGCCGGCGCCGACCCCAACAAAGGGCACAAGGCCATTGAAGAGGACAAGAACA
>JAKJDB010000795.1 GCA_022706175.1 Candidatus Zhuqueibacterota bacterium
TTGGCGCCGACCGCCCGTTTGACGCCGATCTCGCGGGTGCGCTCCTTCACCACCACATACATGATGTTGGCCACCCCGACTCCGGCGATGAGCAGAGTCATGGCCCCCACCACGCCAAGAAAAATATTCAGGCCGAGAAAAACCTTCTCCTGCTGGGCGACGAACTCGGCCGTATCCCAGACAAAGAGCGCTTTCTCATCCGCGGGATCGAAGCGGTGCTTGCGGCCCAGAACCCTAAAAACCTCGTCCTTGATCCGCTTGCCCTCCAGAGGATTGGCCGGCTGGAGGATGATGCTGTTGAGATGGATGTAACGCGGGCCATAGATGCTCTGAAAGGTGGAGAAAGGAATGACCGCGCGGCGGTCGTCCGGTCCGTTGTTCATAGAGGTCTGCAGCTTTTTAGGCAGGATGCCGACGACGGTGAAGGGCAGGCCGTCCAACTCGCAGCTTTTGCCGATCGGATTCTCCTCTCCAAAAAGCTCATTAGCGATCACGCTGCCGAGGAAGAGGACGCGCCGTTTCTGCTGCAGGTCCATCTCATCGAGGAATCGGCCGCCCGCAACCGGATACATTCGGCGCATGAATTCGAAACTGGGATAAACCCCCTCCATATAGGTCAGGGCGGTGCGGCCGCCATGGCGCAATCGCACCCCGTGTTTGCCCAACTGAGGGCAGACTTGGCTGACCATGGGGAGGCTTCGCCGCAGCAGCTCCACATCGGCCTCGGTAAAGCGGATGCGGCGGCCGATCGGCAGTCCCTGGTACTTGACGCTGGTCTGGTTGGGCCAGACTGTGATGATGCGGTCGGCTGCGTTGAGCAGCCCCTCGCGCATGCGAAAGGCGAGGCCGGCGCCAAAGGCCATCAGCAGAATCACCACCATAGTGCCCCAGGTGATGGCAAAAGTGGTCAGAAAAGCGCGCAGCTTTTGTTTCTTGATGTCCTCGATGAATTCTTTGACCAGCATCCAGATGTGCATGGCGAAAACCTTGTGCTAGATGAAACCCTGTAAACTTTCGTGCTTCAGTGGCGCAGGCACTCGATGACCGTGAGCCGGGAAGCTTTGCGCGCCGGGAAAAAACCAGCGATGATGCCGACCAGACCAAGGATCACGACGGCGATCAAAGCGACCTGCAGGTCAATGACCGGATCGCCGACGAAATCCTCATAGGGCAGAGCGGCGATCCCCTTGATGATCAGCGCGGCCAGGCTAAAGCCGATGAGCGCCCCCACGGCAACGATGATAAAGGCCTCGAGCAGAAACTGGCTCAAGATGTGTAGGCGACGGGCGCCGATGGAACGGCGAATGCCGATCTCCGCGGTCCGCTCCTGAACCACGACGTACATGATGTTGGCCAGGCCGATCCCGCCCACGGTCAGGGTCATGACGCCGATCAGTCCCATAAACAGCGTAAAACCGAGTGAAAAGTAATAGACAAACTTGTCCATCTCTGTGGTGTCCCAGATGCTCAGGGCCTGTTTGTCGCTGGGATCAAAGCCCTTCTTTTTAGCGAGCACCTGATAGACGCGCTGCTGCGCCTGCTCCGAATCCAGAGGACCGCTGATCTGATAGACGATGTTGTCGATATGGCGGTGGCCAAAGAGCGACTGAAAGGTCGTGGCTGGAATAAAGGCGCGGTCCTCATCGCGCGAGCTGTAGGAAGAGTTTTGCAGCTTGTGGGCGAGCACGCCGATGACCAGAAAAGGCGAATCAGCGACAAAAATATACCGGCCCACGGCATGGCTGTCTTGGCCAAAGAGGTATTTCGCCAACTCGTCGCCGAGAAAGATGACCCGTCTACGCTCCTGCATATCCAGATCGTTGATCCAGCGGCCGCCCAGCTGCGCCTGGATATTGCGCATGTCGGCGTACTCGGGATAGATGCCGGAGATGTTGGGCTTGTTGATCTGCTCGCCATGGCGCAGGGGTGCGTTCCACTTGCCGTATTCCGGGCTGATGCTGCGGATCTCCCGCACCTCACGGCGCAGCAGTTCGGCGTCCTCCTCCACCAGG
>JAKJDB010000059.1 GCA_022706175.1 Candidatus Zhuqueibacterota bacterium
TAGCCCGTCAGTCGGAAAGCCGGGAGATCCTGGAAAGAACTTTGGCGACCACCCGGGATGAAGAACACAAGCTGTTCCGCGAACGCGAAGAGACGGTGAAAGGATTGCCGCGGCAAATCCTGAGCACCTATAACCGGATTCGCTCCGGCAGAGGCGGCGTCGCTCTGGCGATGTTGCGGGACGGCGCCTGCAGCGAATGTTCCTCTCGCATTCCGCCGCAACGCGGCCTGGAGATTCGTCAGATGGATAAATTGTATTTGTGCGAAGTGTGCGGCCGGATTATGATCTGGTTGCCGGAGGAAAAAAGCGCGTAATTTCCAAAGCCGGTCAGACGATCGCGTGCGCCTTGGGCGCATGAGGAAAGTCCGAACTCCGCAGAGCAGGATGGTCCGTAACGCGGACCCGTCGTGAGGCGGGGAAAGTGCCACAGAAAACAGACATTCCGTCCTGGACGGATTAAGGTGAAAAGGTGAGGTAAGAGCTCACCGGTTCGATGGCGACATCGGGCGCATGGCAAACCCCATCCGGAGCAAGACCAAATAGGAGGGAAGAGGCTGCTCGTCTCATTGGACCCTCGGGTAGGTTGCTAGAGGCGCCGGGCAACCGGCGTCCCAGATAAATGATCGTCGGAGGCGTCCGGCAAGAACCGCTTGGTTGCTTCTCGGGCGCCTTTACAGAATTCGGCTTATCGACCGGCTTTGGAAATAATTTTTTCGGGGAGAATGGGTGCACTCGAGCCCAGGCATGTACATCAGAGGGAGTCAGACCGTATGGAGCTGAGGTGGGACATTGTAGACGAGTTTTCGCAGGAGGAAGTGAATGCCTTGGCCGAAAGCCTACGTGTTCCCAAAGTGATCGCCAAAATGCTTCTGCGGCGCAGTGTGCGCGACTATGACAGCGCCCGCCGGTTTTTCAAACCCAACCTGGAAAATCTATACGATCCGTTTCTGATGAAGGACATGGATCGTGCGGTGGAACGGTTGCGCCGTGCGGTGCTGAGTGAAGAAAAGATCCTTATCTACGGCGATTATGACGTGGACGGCATCACCTCCGTCTCCTTCCTTTATCTGATTCTTAAGGAGCTGGGCGTCGATGTCACCTACTATATTCCGGACCGCCAGGCGGAAGGATATGGGCTCTCTCCCATGGGCATCGAGACCGCGCGCGAGCGCGGCACCCAGCTGATCATTACGGTGGATTGCGGCATCACCGGCCATGCGGAGATCGATCTGGCGCAGTCGCTGGGCATCGAAGTGCTGGTCTGCGATCACCATGAACCCGGCCCCACCCTGCCCAGAGCGGTGGCGCTGTTGGATCCCAAACGCGCCGACTGTCCCTATCCGTTCAAAGAGCTGGCCGGCGTCGGCGTCACCTACAAGCTTTGTCAGGGCCTGTTGTTGCGTATGGGCATCGATCTGTCCATACTCGACACCTTTACCGAACTGGTGGCCATCGGCACGGCCGCGGACATCGTGCCTCTGATGGAAGAAAACCGAATCTTTGTCAAGGTCGGTCTGGAAAAGCTGAACGAGAGCGAAAATACCGGCCTGAATGCGCTGTTGGAGGTGGCAGGTCTGGCCGGCAAGGAGATCAGCACCGGCCATGTCGTGTTCATCATCGCGCCGCGCATCAATGCCGTAGGCCGCATGGGCGACGCAGAACGTGCGGTGCGGCTGCTGACCACCAAAGATAAAATCGAAGCCCGGCAGATCGCCGAAGTGCTGGAGCAGGAAAACCGGCATCGCAAAAATGTGGACGAGGAGACCTTTCGTCAGGCTTTGGAGATGGTGCAGCAGAGCTTTGAACCGTCCTCCACCCGTTCGCTGGTTCTTCACCAACGCGGCTGGCATTCGGGCGTCATCGGCATCGTCGCCTCCCGCGTGGTGGAAAAATTTTACCGGCCCACGGTGCTGATCTCGGTTGAAAATGGAATCGGCAAAGGCTCTGCGCGCAGCATCGAAGGCTTTGATCTTCATGATGCGCTGAAAGGCTGCGAGGATCTGCTGCTGGCGTACGGCGGCCACAAATACGCCGCCGGCCTGTCGATCAGCGAAGAACGCATTCCAGCGTTCAAGCAGCGTTTCGAAGAGATCGCCGCGAGCCGGCTGCAGGGAGAGCAGCTCGTGCCGAGGCTGATCATCGATGCCGAGATCTCGCTGGCGGAGATCGATGCGATGTTTCTGAAATTGCTCCGTTTCTTTGCACCCTTTGGGCCGCACAACATGCGGCCGGTTTTCGTCAGCAAGAATTTGCAGGTGGTCGGCACCCCCTCCCTGGTGGGCGCCAATCATTTAAAGTTCAAAGTCCGTCAGTCTGATCAGGTGTTCGACGTCATCGGTTTTGGCATGGGCGAGTTGCACTATCGCGTTCGTTCCGGCGAGAACAATCTGGACCTGGCCTATGTGATCGAGGAAAATGAATGGATGGGGCGTAAAGTCATTCAACTGCGCGCCAAGGATATCCGTTGAACCGGACGGCCGAAATCGGCCGCGGTCCGCTCAAGCTGTTTACCAACGAGGCAAAAGGAGTTTAGGCATGGACCCGAAAGATGAAAAGGGCAAATTATGGATGAACGGCCAGCTGATCCCATGGATGGACGCCAAGATTCACGTGCTCTCCCATGTGGTCAGTTATGGTTCGAGCGTTTTTGAGGGCATTCGCTGCTACGAGACCCCCCAGGGGCCGAGCATTTTCCGTTTGCGCGACCATATCCGCCGATTATTCGATTCAGCGCACATCTACCGCATCGAAATCCCGTTCTCTCAGGATGAGATCATGGAGGCCTGCCGGCAGGTGATCAAGGTCAATCAGCTCCAGTCAGGGTATCTCCGTCCGCTGGTCTTTCGCGGTTACAACACGCTGGGCGTGGATCCCAGCAAGTGTCCGGTTGATGTGGTGGTGGCTGCCCTCAATTGGGGCCGCTATCTCGGCGAGGAGGCGATCAGCCAAGGAGTGGACATCTGTGTCTCTTCCTGGAATCGGCTTGCGCCCAACACCATGCCCTCCATGGCCAAAGCCGGGTCGAATTACATGAACTCTCAGTTGATGAAAATGGAGGCTATGGCGAACGGTTTTGCAGAAGCCATCGCCCTGGATGTGAACGGCAATGTCAGCGAGGGCTCGGGAGAAAATGTCTTTCTGGTGCGCGATGGCGTTCTCTATACACCGTTGATGGCCAACAGCATTCTGCCGGGCATCACTCGTCAGTGCGTGATGACCTTGATCCGGGAGATGGGGATGGAGGTGGTGGAAACGGTGATTCCGCGGGAGATGCTCTATCTGGCGGATGAGATTTTTTTCACCGGCACGGCAGCCGAGGTTTCGCCCGTGCGCTCGGTGGATCATTACACCATCGGCTCCGGCCGGCGCGGGCCGGTTACAGAAAAAATTCAATCACGCTATTTTGACCATATCTACGGAAAATGTCAAGATCGCTATGGCTGGCATGATTTCGTCCGATGACCGGTTTGCCGGCGATGAGGACGGTTTGGAGACCACCTCGGGTTCGCGGCGCAAGGCGCGCGAATTGGCCCTGCAGGGACTGTACGCGCTGGAACTTTCCGGCAATTCGGTCGATAAAGTGATACAGGATCTCTTTACGCTTCACCGTGAGGAGGAGCCGGTCAAGGCGTTCGTGCGTCTGCAAGTGGAAAAGACCCACGAGAATCGTACCGAGATCGACGAGTACATTCGAAAATTCGCCGTCAACTGGGATTTCGACCGAATCGCCATCGTGGACCGGATCATCCTGCGCATGGCGATCTGCGAGTTTCTTCACTTTTGGGATATTCCCCCCAAGGTGTCCATCGATGAGGCCATCGAACTGAGCAAATCCTACAGCACCGAACAGAGCAGCCGTTTCGTCAACGGTATTCTTGATTCCGTGCTGCTGGATTTGAAGGAGCGCCGCCAGCTGGTCAAAGTAGGCCGCGGGCTGGATGACGGCGCCGATGCGCCGGAGAAGGAACCGCACGCCTGAACCAAGCCGGCTCGTCGTGGACCGCGCTCGCAGGATTCTCTGCGCGGGTGCACGCAACCCGCCGGCCACAACGAGGCATGTGATCAAGCGCCGATCCCGGCGCTTGTTTTTTTGCCAGCGGTGGAATAAACCGGATATCAATGTAAAGGTTAAGACCTATGGCTACTATTGAAAATATTTTTGCAAAATTTTTCGGCGGCACCAGCAATGATCGCGAGGTCAAGCGGTTAAAGCCCATCGTGCAAAAGATCAATCAGCTGGCCGAATCGTATAAAAATCTCACCGACGATGAACTCAAGGCCAAAACTCCCGAGTTCCGCTACCGTTTGCGCATGGGAGAGACCACCGATGATCTTTTGCCGGAAGCGTTCGCGGCGGTGAAAGAGACCTGTCGCCGCCTGCTGGGCAAAAAATGGATGGTCCGCGGTCAGGAGGTGGAATGGAATATGGTGCCGTACGACGTGCAATTGATCGGCGGCATCATCCTGCATGAAGGCAAAATCGCCGAGATGGCTACCGGTGAAGGAAAAACGCTGGTGGCCACCATGCCGCTCTATTTGAACGCTCTGGCCGGAAAGGGCGCCCATCTGGTCACGGTGAACGATTATCTCGCCCAGCGCGACTGCGAGTGGATGGGCAAGATCTACGAGTTCCTCGGCCTGACCTCCAAGGCGCTGCACAACGAGCTGGATCCGCCGGAACGGCGCCAGGTCTACAATGCCGACATTACCTATGGCACCAACAATGAGTTCGGATTCGATTATCTGCGCGATAATATGAGCGTGGACGTCTGGTCTGTGGTGCAACGTCCCCTGTACTATGCGATCGTGGACGAAGTGGACAGCGTGTTGATCGACGAAGCGCGCACCCCCTTGATCATCTCCGGCGCTGTGGGCGCGCCGCCCAACATCTACAACGAGCTCAAGCCGGTGGTCGCCAATCTATACCGCAAGCAGCAGGAGCTGGTGGAAGAACTGTTCCGCCGCGGCAAAGAGCTGCTGGACAAGGATGAAACCGCAGCCGGAATAGCCCTGATGCGCGTACACCGCGGCGATCCGAAAAACGCCAAGCTGCTCGAACTGCTGACCTCCGAGTTCTGGGTCAAAAAGCTGATCGAAAAGCTGCAGGGCGAATACGAGATCAACAAAGAGATGGGCAAGATCGACGGCGAGCTTTATTACACCATCGATGAGAAGAGCCATGTCGTGGACATCACGGAAAAGGGACGCATCTTTTTGTCCGGCGGCCGCGATCAGGACATCGTTTATAAAATCCGCATGCTCGATGAACTGGATGAGCAGCTGGGACGGATCACCGAGCAAAAGAACAGCCGCCGTTTTTTCACCCAGGATGCCCTGACCGGCGCCTGCAACGGCCTTTCCGCCGACGGCTACATCGCACTGTGCAAAGGAAGCGGCGAAACCGACGAAGTGGAGTGGAACGCCATTCAAAAAGTGAGCGGCCGGCTCAAAGAGCTATCGGCGGAAATCGCCGGTCGGATGCAGTCGAAAAAGCAAGATCGGCTGTCCGCCGCCCGCGCCTTTTATCATTTTGCCGAAGCGCCCGAACGCCTGGTCGACGGATTGACCGACGAAGGCCGGGCGTTTCTCGCTCAGACCGTGGGCGCGGACATCGCCGCCGCGGTGGACCGACTTTTCAGCCGGCTCGCCGATCGCCAGGGCGATGAAGATCCAGTGACGCAGGCAGCGAAACGGGATGTGCGAAGCCGGCTCTTTGATTGGGAAAAACAGACCGGCCTGCCCACGGCGGTCAAGCCGGATGGCGAATGGGCCATCTTGGCCATGCTGCACAGCGGCGACCCGTTTCTGGTCCCGGTGGTCGATCAGATGGCTGCGCTGTTGCGTTCGGCCGAGGGGCGGTCAGGCGCACCGGAGAGCGCTGCCGCGGCCGCGCAAAAGAATCTCGATTACTTTGAATTCTCGGACAAGGGCGCGTATCCGAAACATATCTCTGAAAAGGGCCGCATCGCCATGCTGGGCGGCAATCCCGATCTGTACATTCTGCCGGACCGCACCATCGTAGAAGAACGGGATCGCTACATTCAAGAGCTTTTGGACCATACGCTCAATCAAGGGGATTTCGATTATACCGGCCGTGTGGTCGCCGTCGAGGGACTGGAGACCACGCTGGAACAGATGATGCAGCTGCAGCCGCCCGACCGCTTTTTCACCCGAATCCAGAGATCCCGTTCCGACCGCATCGAACCAGAGTGGGGCTTGGATTTGACCGACCTGGCTAGAAACCTGGCTGCGGATTTCGGCGATCAAACCAAAGCGCTGGTCGTACGCCTGGGGCAGGATCTGCAGGATGTGAACATCTTTAAACGCGACGGACGAGGCCGGATCATCGGATTGACTGAGCAGGAATTGGATCGCTTGTTGGGCGCCCCGTTCGATCTGATGCGCAAGAAAATCGCCGAATGGCGCCAGCAGTACAAGGCAGGGAGCCAGGACAATGATGTCGCCTTGCGGTTGGCTATGGACGAGTTTCTGCGCGACGCTTTCCCGGCTGCCGATGCGGAGCAGCCCGCCAGTTGGTCGCGCAAATTCGAAGAGGTGGACCGTCTGCAACGGGTCATGGAGGTGATCCTCACCGCTCCCGACCGGGAGGAGTGGGGCGAGGCGGACCGTCTGCGGCATCTGCGCCGCTATTTTATTCTGGATTCCGAAGACTCTGGCCACAAGATCAAAGGATGGTCCGACGTCGGGCTGCGCAATGTGCTGGCGGAATCCGAACAGCGCAACCGCATGGCCGCACGTTTCCTCGAGCTGGTGCAGGACTCGGAAGTGGATCGGGATTCGATCTTTCTCTTTGATAACGAAGGAAAACCGGTCGGCATACAAAAGGGCCTGCGGACCCGGCTGTTGGACCAACTGCCCTTTTTCAGCTACCAGCAGGAGTGGCAACGGCTGCGCGAAGAGATTCTACGCCTGACGGCGAAAAAAGTCAACAGCAAACAGGAGGCGGACGCACTGCTCTCTCGGGAGAAAGCGCACCTGCGCGGCAAAGGATTTCTCCTCGATGAACGCGAGATGAACGATCTGATCTATAAAGCCCATGCCCCCAACAGCGTGATACATCCGGAAGAGATCGACGCATGGTGCCGGCTCCATTTTGAACGATTGCCGCGCCGTCTGCTGGAAAGTCAACGCGATGGATTATGGCGAGGCTACACCCAGATCGAAGAACGGGTGCAAAACATCTCCCAGCTCCTGCGCGCCTACACGCTCTATCACCGCGACATCGATTATGTGGTTAAAAGCCTGGAGGAGAATGAGGTCCGGCGGATGGGCGGGCAAAAGGGGCACAAGGCGGTCATGATCGTCGATCAGTTTACCGGACGGTTGATGCCGGGCCGCCGTTTCAGCGATGGTCTGCATGAAGCGTTGGAGGCCAAGGAGGGGGTGGAGGTGCAGGCGGAATCACAGACCCTGGCCACCATCACCATTCAGAATTTTTTCCGTCTCTATAAAAAACTAGCCGGGATGACCGGTACGGCGGAGACCGAACGCCAGGAATTTTTCTCCACCTACAAACTGGAGGTGGTGGTCATCCCGACCAACCGTCCGGTCATACGCAAGGACGAGAACGACGTCATCTATCGAACTAAAAAAGAAAAGTACACCGCTATCATCGACGAGGCTCTGGCCATGCATGAGCAGGGCCGGCCGGTGCTGGTCGGCACGGTTTCGGTCGACGTATCGCAACGTTTGTCGGAAATGCTGACCCAACGCGGCGTGCCCATCGCCAACTGGCTGAAAAAGGGCGATGTCAGCCAAGAGATCACGTCGGGAAGATTTCACACCGTGTTGAACGCCAAGTATCACCGCCAGGAGGCGGAGATCGTCGCCAAGGCCGGTTCGCCGGGCATGATCACCATCGCGACCAACATGGCGGGCCGTGGAACCGACATCAAACTGCCGCCGGAGGTGGTTTCCAAAGGCGGGCTGCACATCATCGGTTCAGAGAAACACGAAGCGCGTCGCATCGACCGGCAGCTGCGCGGCCGGTCCGGCCGCCAGGGCGATCCCGGCTCTTCGCGATTCTATCTTTCCCTGGAAGACGATCTCATGCGGTTATTCGGATCGGATCGGATCACGACCATGATGAGCCGGCTCGGCCCCATGGAAGAGGGCGAGCGCATCGAACATCCGCTGATCACCAAGTCCATCGAACGCGCACAGAAAAAAGTCGAGGAGCGCAATTTCGAAATCCGCAAGAGCCTGCTGGAATATGACACGGTGCTGAACGAACAGCGCAAGATCATTTATAAACGTCGGCAGAATCTGCTGGGATTCGCCGAGGCGGAGGATTTCGTCGCCTCCAAGGCCAAGCGCTTCTTCAACGAGGAGGAAGAGCGCAGTGAGTGGAATCTGGAAAAAATGGTCCAGACGCTCACCGGCTTTTTCGGCCGCACTCCGGATTTCACCGCAGAAGATCTCGAAGGTCAAAAGGCCGCGGAGATCAAAGAGAGGGTGCTCGAGTGGGTGCAGGAGCAGCTGCAGGAAGCGTATGAGATGAACGCTCTGCAGCTGCGTCATCGGTTGCTCGGATTCTGCCGCATGGAGGATCTGATCGCCGAACTGGTGCGTCTGAAAATCCGCCTGCATCACGCCGGCACCCGCGACACCGCGCGTTGGAACCTGGACGGCATTCGCTACGAGATGAGCCGGATCTTTGAGGCCAGCCCCGATTGGCTGCGCAAAGATGCCGACTTGGGCTCGGCCGAAGAGGTGGAAGCGCGGCTGATCGACTGGGCGAAAAAGAACTATGCGGATCATCAGGACCTGTATCAGCAAGCCCTGGATGTGGCGTTGTTCCGCGAACTGGATATCGCCGGTCTGGGCAATGCCCTGCTGGCCGGCTTGATGATGATGCATCTGCCGCCGGCTGTTTCTCCGCCATCCTGGAACGCGGAAGAATTTCTCCGTGATCTGCAGCGGATCTTTGGCGCACGGCCGGACATCGGTGTCAATGAAATGCGCACCATTCGCCGAACCAAGATCCAGGAGCATGTGCGGGGCTGGATGGAGGAGCAATTGCATAATCTTCCGGAAGAACAGCTCCGGCATCGCGTGATCGGCCTGTTCTCCTCCTTGTCCTTCGCTCAGGCGACGGTCTATGCCGTGATCCCTGTCGATGGCGACGAGGCAGCGGAACTGGAGCCGGCGCAAAAGCAAACGCTCACCCGGCTGTTTGGCGATGCCCTCTGGCAAGACCGGGAGACGGACAACGGCAACACACCGGTGTGGAAAAAACTGGCGGATCGTGCGTTGCACCTTCATGGTGAAAAACTTCGCCAGCAGCTGGAGGCCTATCAGGAGGCCATGGTGGCTCGGGCGACCATCGAAGAGTGCGTCGAGGCGGTCGTCGGCGTGGTGGCGAACGCAATCATCTCTCAGTCGCTGCCTCTGGAGGACAAACGCAAGCAGCTGGGAGATGCCATTGAGAGCATGCTGTCGCATCGGCCTGAGCGGATGATTCCGGAGAACGCCAGCGCTGCGGACCAGGCCGCTTTTGTCAAGGATCTGACCGCCTGGGCTCTGGCGTTGTACCGCAATTATGCGGACCGCGAGGAACGCTTTCGCCAGGAGGCGCTGAGCCGGGAAATCCTGCGCGACTCGATCAGCCTGATGATCGACGATGTGATCTATGCGTCCATCAGCAGCGCTCTTGATGGAGAGGAGGAACTGACGCCCCAA
>JAKJDB010000060.1 GCA_022706175.1 Candidatus Zhuqueibacterota bacterium
TCTGCCAATTATTGCGGGTGATGTAGCCAAAACCGCCATAGCCGATGTTCCCGTCAGGATCCTGACCGCCGATATCAAAAGTGAATCCATTGCTCGTATATTTTTCGCAGATGTAACGACCGTAATCGCTGGTGTGCGGATAAGGTCGGGAACAGGTCACTGTCCATTTGGGCAACACGCCGTAATACGCCAGACACATGACTGCAGAGGCTGCGCCGCAGGCCGAATTGCCGTTAAACCAATCAGGCGAATCATAGGCCTGATGCACATAGGGGATGGTGAACGAAACGGCGTTGGGGCTGGCGGCCGGCAGCTCGGATTGCAGCGAAGCGGCCGGCAGGTCGATCAGGCGGCACTGCGTGGTCAAGGCCGGCGATCCCGTTGATTTGCGCAATTGTCCATCCACACCATCCTTGAAAATCCAGTGGCCGGCTGACCAGGTGGCATAATCATGGTCGCCCCGAGTGAGATAGTACCCCTCCGATCCGTCGCAGCGCATGGAATAGAGGCCTTGACGGAACACCCGGCCTTCGTTGGATAGAGTGATGCGGGTAAAGGTAACCCGATCGCCCTGTTTGTCCCAGCCGGCATGCAGACCGGGACCGAGATCCGTCAGATGGCCGGTGCTCGAATCAAAGAGCAACACTCGGCCGTCGATGGAATGCGCCAACAGAGTGCGGCTGTCAGGGGACCATTGCGGTGCAAAACAGCCGATGGCATCATCGCTCAAGCGCCGAATGCGGCCGTCCGCCACAGCCAGCACATGCAATTGATCGTCCTGATCGGTGAACGCCGCCATGGATCCATCCGGGGAGAGCGGAGTCTGATTGCAATAAGTCGGCAATGGAAAGGAGCGCAGCACCCGGCCCTGCAAATCCACGATGTACAGGGTCCGGCCGATGGTGAAAGAGATCCGGCCGTCGTTGGCAAAAGCCGGAATCCCAACCTGCGCACTAGGCTCGCACAAATCCCACAGCGTTTTGTTTCTCACATCATACACCGAGGCCGCCTGCCGACAACCGACAAAACGCTTAAAGCCCACATGGCGGCTGTCTGCAGACCAGCCGGCGCGATAAGCGACGCCATAGCCCAAGGCGATGATCTCCGTGGCGCCGGTGGTCAAGTCAGCCACATAAAGGCCGGGTTGCTCGTGCAGATCAAAGAGCAGACGATCGCCTGCCGGTGAAAGCGAAAGATGGGAAAATCCTCTCTCCGCAGCCGGCGCCGCGTTCGTTCCTGCCCCGTGGCACAGGGCGGCAGAACAAAGCAGCAGCCATGCGCATAGTATTAATAAGGCTGATTTGGGCATGGGTTTTTCAGGGTTGTGCAGAAAACCGGTACAGTCCATTCCGAGCAGAAAAGCAAAAAGCCCGGACAAGCCGGGCCTTGGGACTACTTTTTGGTAAAGGCTTCATCAAACATACCCGCCGGGATGGGATAATTCAGGTCTTGCAGGAAGCGGCATGCATCGACAGCGCCGAACTCGCGATCCATGCCCGGATCCTCCCACTCGACCGAGAGCGGACCCTGGTAGCCGATGGCGTTCAGAGCGCGGATGATGGCCTCGAAATCCACATCGCCGCGGCCCAGGGAGCGGAAATCCCAGCCGCGTCCGGCAGCGCCGAATTGCAGGTGGGAACCGAGAATGCCGGTGGTACCGTCCAGCGTAACCGCACAATCTTTCATGTGACAATGATAGATGCGGTCGGGAAACGCCTCGATGAATTTGACCGGATCGATGCCCTGCCACTGCAGATGACTGGGATCAAAATTGAAGCCGAAGGATTTGCGATAGTTGAGCGCCTCGAGAACGCGTTTGGTGGTGACGATGTCGTAAGCGATCTCCGTGGGATGCACCTCCAGAGCAAAGCGCACGCCGCACTCTTCAAACACATCCAGGATCGGATTGAACATAGCGGCGAAATAGGCATATCCCTCCTCCACGACTTTGAAATCCGTGGGCGGAAAAGAGTAGAGCAAATGCCAGATGGAAGAGCCGGTAAATCCGTTGACCACGGAGACGCCGAGGTTTTGGGCGGCGCGGGCTGCGGCCTTCATGGAATCCACGCCGAACTGCCGTTTCTTGTCCGCGTCGCCGGCACAGGAGGCCGGGGCAAAGCCGTCGGAACGGCTGTCGTTGTTCGGATCACAGATCAGCTGACCCGCGAGATGGTTGCTGATGGCCCATGTCTTTAATCCGTGCTTGGCCAGCAGATTGATTTTCTCTTCGCAATATCTCTTATCCTTCGCCCCTTGAAACACGTCAAAATGGTCGCCCCAGCAGGCGAGCTCCAATCCTTCATAGCCGAAGGCCTTGGCTTTTTTAGCCGTGATCTCCAGCGGCAGATCAGCCCACTGAGCGGTGCATAGCGTGATAGGTCGTGGCATGGTGTTCTCCGATTTTTTTGTTCAATTCATAAATTATAAAAAAAAGTATCAGAGTCAAGCAAAGCTTTTGCCGGCAAAAATACTTGCTTTTTGAAAATAATTCATTTACATTATTTGAGCACATGTACACCGTGTAGTGCCCTTGTAACCTTTGCTGCACGGACGTTTTGCCCGCACCAGCAATGCACGCTTGTGAACGACGGTTCTCGTAACGCACCCGGGTTTACGGTTCATTTACAAGTCGGCCGGAAGAGGTGTACGTAACTTGTACACAATTTTAAGAAAGGGTTTCAACACTATGGAAAAAGGCACTGTAAAGTGGTTCAACACGTCAAAGGGTTATGGTTTTGTCACCAGAGAATCTGGCGGCGATATCTTTGTCCACTTTTCCGGCATTGTTGGCGATGGCTTCAAATCTCTGAACAACGGCGACGCAGTCGAGTTTGAGGTTGAGGAAACTCAGAAAGGCCCGCAAGCGGTTAAAGTAACCAAAATATAAACCTGGCCTACGAGACATCCCAGCCCTGGTGAAATTTCACCGGGGCTTTTTTTATTTTCATCCCGTTCCTGCTCACACCGCTGCCGGTCGCTTTCCCCTCGTGCGTCAAAACGCCGCACGGTTGTGAAGGTTCAAATTTTAGATGAATCTTTCTCTTTTTTTATGTATGTTATTAATGTGGCAATTCATCGTTTTTTGCCGTATGGCCGCTCTAAACTGGTACAAAAAAAACGGCCCAATGTATAGATTGCAATGAATAAATTGCTGATAGGATAATAGTCCAAGACGACACAAGGAGCTGCCATGAGTAAGCAAACAACCCCTGAACCATTTTCCAAACGCCATATCGGTCCGGATGCACATGAAACCGAAGAGATGCTGCGCGTAATCGGCGCCGGATCCCTGGAAGAGCTGATAGATCAGACCATCCCGTCTGCCATTCACCTGAAAAAGCCGCTGTCGCTGGATCCGGCCATGTCGGAATTTGAATACCTGAACTATATCCGCACCCTGGCCGGCCGGAACAAGGTGCATCGCTCTTTCATCGGCCTGGGGTTTTACGACTGCATCACCCCTTCGGTGATCCTGCGCAATGTGTTTGAAAATCCCGGCTGGTACACCCAATATACGCCCTACCAGGCTGAGATCAGCCAGGGCCGTCTGGAGGCCTTGATGATCTTTCAAACCATGATCAGCGACATGACCGGATTTCCGGTGGCCAACGCTTCCCTGCTGGACGAGGGCACTGCGGCCGGCGAGGCCATGACCATGATCAAAAGGCTGAACAGCAAAAAGGCCAAGGCCAATGTCTTTCTGGTGGACGCCGGCTGTTTGCCGCAGACCATCGCGGTGCTTCGCAGCCGCGCAGTGCCGTTGGGCATCGAACTCAAGGTGACGGATCTGCAGACCGCGCGAATGGAGGAGGGCGTGTTCGGTCTGCTGCTGCAATATCCAAACGCCTTGGGTCAGATCAGCGATCCCCGTCCTGTGATTGAAAAAGCGCATCAGGCCGGCGTGCTCACCGCCATGGCCTGCGACCTGCTCAGCCTGGCTTTGTTGACGCCGCCGGGAGAACTGGACGCTGATATCGCCATCGGATCCAGCCAGCGCTTCGGCGTGCCCATGGGTTACGGCGGACCGCACGCCGGCTTTATGGCGACCCGGGACGACTATAAACGCAATATGCCCGGCCGCCTCATCGGGCTATCCATCGACCGGCACGGCCGTCAAGCCTACCGCATGGCGCTGCAAACTCGAGAGCAGCACATCCGTCGCGAAAAAGCCACCTCCAACATCTGTACGGCGCAGGCGCTGCTGGCCATCATGGCCGGCATGTATGCGGTGTGGCATGGCGCTGCCGGCATCAAAGCCATTGCTGAACGGGTGCACAGCCTGACCGCTGAGCTGGCCGCAGGTATGAACGATCTCGGCTACCATCAATTGAACAGCGCGTTTTTCGATACGCTGCAGATCGAGACCGCCGACAAAGAGGAAAAAGAAAAAATTCACCAAACCGCGCTCGCCGGCGGGATGAATTTCAACTATATCGACGACCGGCGCATCGGCATCAGTCTGGATGAGACCACCTCCGTTCAGGATGTGGAAAAAATCCTGCAGGTGTTCGCCGGCGCACGGCGGAAAACCGCGCAGACCGGCAAAAGCGCCGGCGCAGCGATACCAACCGATTTGCAGCGCCAGTCCGCCTATCTCACTCACCCCGTGTTTCACCAGTATCATTCTGAACACAAGATGGTGCGTTTCCTGAAAAGTCTTGAGAACAAGGATCTGTCGCTGACCACCTCCATGATCCCACTGGGTTCCTGCACCATGAAGCTCAACGCCTGCACAGAGATGCTGGCTTTGAGCTGGCCTGAATTTGCCCGCATGCATCCCTTTGCGCCTATTGAACAGGCGCAGGGCTATGCGCAGATATTCACCGAGCTGGAATCCGCGCTGTGCAGAATCACCGGGTTCGCTGCCTGTTCTCTGCAGCCGAACTCGGGCGCTCAGGGTGAACTCACCGGTCTGCTGGTGATCCGCGCCTGGCATCATGATCGCGGCCAGAAACAGCGGAACGTGACCCTCATTCCCTCCTCAGCCCATGGCACCAATCCCGCCTCTGCGGTGATGGCCGGCATGAATGTGGTGGTGGTGGCTTGCGACGAACAGGGCAACATCGATGTTGCGGATCTAAAGGCCAAAGCGGAAAAATATCACGACACGCTGGCTGCGCTGATGGTGACCTATCCATCCACTCACGGTGTGTTTGAAGAGCAGATCATGGAGATCTGCCGCATCATTCACGACCACGGCGGCCAGGTGTACATGGACGGCGCCAACATGAACGCCCAGGTGGGGTTCACCAGCCCGGCGACCATCGGGGCGGACGTCTGTCATCTCAATCTGCACAAGACCTTTGCCATTCCCCATGGCGGCGGCGGACCAGGCATGGGCCCCATCTGCGTGGCCGAACATCTGCGTCCTTTTCTGCCCGGCCATCCGGTCGTGCCTTTGGGCGGCGCCAAGGCCATCCCCGCGGTCTGCTCAACGCCCTGGGGCAGTGCCAGCATCCTGATCATCTCTCATGCCTATATTAAAATGATGGGCGCACACGGATTAAGAGCCGCCACCCAGTACGCCATTTTAAACGCCAACTATATCAAAGCGCGTCTGCAGGACCATTATCCGGTTCTCTACACCGGTAAAAAGGGTCGAGTGGCGCATGAGATGATCTTTGATCTCAAGGCCTTCAAACCGTACAAAATCGAGGCCGAGGATGTGGCCAAACGGTTGATGGATTACGGTTTTCACGCGCCGACCGTCTCGTTCCCGGTGCACGATTCCATCATGGTGGAACCGACGGAGAGCGAGGACAAGGCCGAGTTGGATCGCTTCTGCGAGGCCATGATTCTGATCCGCAAGGAAATTCAGAGCGTCATAGACGGTGCAATGGATGGGCAGGACAATCCGCTCAAGATGGCGCCGCACACCGCCCTGGAAGTCTGCGCGAACCAATGGCCGCACCCCTATTCACGGGAACAGGCGGCCTATGCGGCGGATTATATGCGGCAACACAAATTCTGGCCGGCCGTCGGCCGCATCGACAACACCTACGGCGACCGCAATGTGGTGTGCACCTGTCCGCCGATGGACGCCTACGAGCAGGAAAAAGAATAACCGCCGACCAGCCGCACAGGGGCAGACCTTTGTGCGGCTAAACGTTGATTGCGCCTATGCCGAAACAACCCATCACTCTCTTTTGGTTCCGTCGTGACCTGCGGTTGACCGACAACGCCGCGCTCTCTCAGGCGCTGCAGAGCGGTCTGTCCGTACTGCCGCTTTTTATCTTTGACAAAAACATTCTCGATCCGCTGCCGGATCGCCGCGACGGCCGGGTGGATTTCATCCGGCGCACGCTCGCCGCGTTGCAGCGGTCGCTGCAAAAACACGGCGGCGGACTGCTGGTGCGCATCGGTGATCCTATACAGGTGTGGAAAAGCCTGATCCGTGAGTACCGGATCCACTCCGTGTACGTCAACCGGGATTATGAGCCCTATGCGGTGAAAAGAGATGAACAGGTCGCTGCGCTGTTGCAGGCGCACGGGATCGTGTGGCACAGTTATAAGGATCAGGTTATTTTTGAAAAAGGCGAGGTGTGCAAAGAGAACGGCGAACCCTACACCGTCTTTACCCCCTATATGAAAAAATGGCGTTCGCTGTTGCGGCCGGAATCGCTGAAATCCTGGCCGGTAAAATTCCGCACCGCAGCCTGGCATCAGATTGAACCCAACCTGCCCGAGCTGAAACAGCTCGGCTTCCTGCCCACGAATCTGACCTTCCCGGCCGCAGACCTGCCGGAGGAGATCGTTTTACACTATGACAAGACTAGAGACTTTCCCGCCCTGGCCGGGACCACGCGGTTGGGCCTGCATCTGCGTTTCGGCACAATCAGCATACGCGAGCTGGTGCGCCGGGGCATGTTGCTGAACGAAACCTGGGTCAACGAACTCATCTGGCGGGAATTCTTTATGCAGATATTGCATCATTTTCCCCACGTGGTCCACGGCCCTTTCAAAGCCGCCTACGCCGGCATCCGTTGGCAGAATGACGAGGAGCTTTTCCTCCGCTGGTGTGAAGGCAGGACCGGCTATCCGCTGGTGGACGCCGGCATGCGCGAATTAAACGCCACGGGATTTCAGCACAACCGAGTGCGCATGCTCTGTGCCAGTTTTCTCGCCAAACATCTGTTGATCAACTGGCAATGGGGGGAGAAATATTTCGCGGACAAGCTGCTGGATTTCGAACTGTCGTCCAACAACGGCAACTGGCAATGGGCCGCGGGCTGCGGCTGCGATGCCGCGCCCTATTTCCGCATCTTTAGCCCGGAGCTGCAGCAGAAACGGTTTGATCCGAAACGCGCCTACATTAAAAAATGGGTCGCTGAAGTGGATACGCCGGACTATCCCAAACCGATCGTGGAACACAAGCAGGCTCGTCTGCGTGCGCTGCTGGCCTATCAGAAATCACTGCGATAAAAGAACGGCCGTTCTCACCCTTCGTTTTCATCCAAAAGATAGGGATACCAGGTTTTTGCCAGCACGGCCGTAGCCGCCAGGGCCACGACCAGACAGAGCGCAGCGATGCCGTGCCAGTGTCCGACCAGATACATCGGGAACAGATAGTATCCGGTGACGGCGATCATGCCGAGGAGCGTGTTGCCGAGGGAGCGCATGGCACTCTCAGAGGTTTTCTCCCGGCCGGAAAGACGGAGCTGCGCCACATCGCGGACAGGCCCCCACAGGCCAAACGGCCTGACGGTTTTGTAGAACGAGACGAGAATGGGCATCTCTACCGGAGCAGTGACCAGCGACACCAGAAGACTCATGAGCAGTGAGGCAACGCAGATCGGCGGAAACACCACATACATGGGGGCGTCGGGCCTGAACAGAGCGATGAGCGAAAGAGCAATGCCGCCGAGGATACCCGCGGCATACCCCCAGCCGTTCATACGCCACCAGTACCATCTGAGCACATTGGGCATGATCACCCCGGCGCCGAGCGCCATCATCGTCCAGTTCCATATCTGAGTGATGGAATCGGCTTGAAAGCCGATGGCGACGCCGACGAGGACAACGGCAACCGTTGCGATGCGGCTGGAGGCGACCAGCCGGCGTTCGGTCACCTGCGGCATGAAAAACGGCTGGAGAATATCGCGGACGATGAACGACGCCGCGCTGTTGACCGTGGCGCTAAAGGTGGACATGAACGCCGCCAGAAGCCCCGCCAGTACCAGCCCTCGGAATCCCGCCGGAAGATAGTCGCGGAGCACGACGGGCATCACCTGTTCGGGATCAGCCGTTGAGGCGATGCCTGTCAGCGCTAACAAAGTGATGCCGGCGCACATCCCCCAGCGGACAATGAGGAAAAAGCTCCACGCGGCGCCTGTTTTGGCCGCATCACGGGGGTTGCGGGCGGCGAGGAAAAGCTGGAAATCGCACATCTGCGCAGGACCGCCCAAGTTCAGCAGCAGCCCTTTCAACACCCAGACGATGACCAATGCTCCAAACAGCTCATAAGCCGCGTTTCCGGTACCCGCCAGATCGGAAAGGCGCCAAATGGGGAGCAGCGAGGTGTAATCGACGGGGACGCTGGCGGCGATGATCTCCGGCGTGAGCTTGACATAGGCGATTATCGAAATGATGACCGCGGCGATCGTGAGAATGATGGTCTGTACCACCTGGGTGATCACCACGCTGTAGAGACCGCCGAGAATGACATAGATCGTGGTCGAGGCGATGATCGCCACGCCGCACACCGTGGGAGAAAAGGGAATATAGATGGCGGCGAACTTGCCGATCCCCTGATAGGCGTAGCCGATAAAGCTCGACAAGGTGAGCACCGCCATAAACGCGTAGGAGGTGCGGGCGACGACACCGCCTCGGTCCGAGCCAAAACGGGTCACCATCCACTCGGCCGCGGTGATCACATTGGAGCGCCGCACCCACTTGCCCATGTAGGCCATGAAAAAAGCGCCCATCATAACGCCCCACATCCAGTGAATCCACAGCGATTTCATGCCCAGGATGAACAGGACCGAGACAATCCACATGGTGCCGGAAATATCGAACGTGCCCACCGAGCCGGACATGGCCAGGGCGAGCCAATGCATGCTCCGTCCGCTGAGAAAGTAGGACTCGAGACTCTGCGACGCCTTTTTCTGATACCAGAATCCCATGACGATCATGACGAGAAAATACGCCACTATGATAGCGATATCGATTATGCTCATTGGGCATTCTTCCGTATGATGTGGTGTTGTAATCCCAAGCCTGGATTATTAGACAGGAATTTTATCTCTTGACGTTGTGGGAGGCGATGAATTCAAGCGATGGCGGGCGGTGGATCACCCCAAAACACACAGATCGAGCCTTCGGCCATACCGGACTCTCTTTCCGCTCCCTTCTCGATGAAATTAACCAATCAGGAACTGAAAACCAAGCGCAATTTTTAAAAAGGCCGTCAACAGAAGATGCGCAGCTGTCTTTCGTCACCAAACTCTGATTGGGAGCGCAATTGTGGCCGAAGCTCCAGCGTTATTTTTCGTTAACAAACTCTGATTTTTTTTCACTACCTAACTCTGATTGGGAGCGCGGAGCTCCAGCTCCGCGTTTTTCGTTACTAAGCTCCAGAGACTGTGTGAAAACGTTTCCCCTCGTTCCCAAGCTCTGCTTGGGAACGCCATTACGGCTAACCCTCCAGCTTTAAATCAAACCGGCGGATCAC
>JAKJDB010000796.1 GCA_022706175.1 Candidatus Zhuqueibacterota bacterium
TTCGCATTCTTCCCACCACCGATCCATCCGCGCTGCCGAGATGGACGCGAGATTTCCTGGTATCTGATTCGGCTGATTTTCGTCCGGTCAAGTTTCTGCTGACCTTTCGACCTTTCAGCCTTCTCCCCGGCCAGGTGAAAGAGCGCTACCTGGCGGAGAAACTCGCTCTTCTGCCCTGCCCCGGTAGCCTGGTCTTCTGGGGGATGCCGAATTATAATAAATTAAAAGAGGCACTCGCCGAGGCCGGCCAAATCCCGCTGATCAACCTGGTCGCGCGCAATCAGGGCATCGAGAGCCTGCGCTCGGCACAGGACGGCTGGTTTCAGGAGACACGGCCGGATAACGTAAAGCACGAAATCCAGGCAGAGCTGATCATTGACTCCTTTCACCGCACGCACCGTTGGCAAAAGATTCATCGTTATCAGGATGAACTGAACGAGCAGGTGAAGGACGTCAAGATCGCCAGAGCGCTGTTCAGCACCGATGCAGAGGCTTTAGACCTTTATGACAAACCATTGGCGAGGAACTGTCAGCTGTGGGATGATGATTTCAATCTGCTCCTCAACGGCCCCCGGGCAGACCGGCAGAAAATCCATGAAACGGAAAAACGGATCCTTCAGGGAGGACTTTTCGGTTACCGCTTTTTCTATCCGCCGATGAAGACCGGCTGGTACCGCATCTACTGGCATCGACCGTTGATCGCATTCCTACCAGCGGGCGCTGAAAATGCGACCATTGTAACCGATGCGCTCATGGGGTATATCGCCGGCTATCACGAAGAGGATATGAAAATGGCCGCGCCCGTGGAACTATGGCCCAGAATGCAGCAACGGGAGATCTATCTTTCCGCCCTACGGGATTTCGACAATGGGGAGGACTATTACGCGCATCAGACCGCGAAAAACCTTTTGTCGCTTTTTGAATATTACCAGATGCAGGGCGAAAAACCCCTGGCTAAATCCTTTGCCCAGTCGATGCTGAACATCGCGAAAAATAAAACGCTTGAGCAATGGCTGGCTGAATTGAAAGAGCATACCCGGAAGCCGGCCGTCGCCGTTCGCATGAGGAAACATCTTTTAAAAATAATTGATTGGAACGAACCGAACGTTCTGCCCAAACCGCTTACTTTTGCTGACACCGCCAACCGGGATTTTGAGGAAAAATGGTGGAACGATATCAAACTCATGAGCCGGGATCCTTTTCGCTACAAGGGGAATGGGGATATCGCCACCGATGAAGTAACGCGCAGCCGGGTGGACCGTCCCCATCGTGATCTGGAGAGGTTGGGAGATTATTTCATCGCGCGGCATCGTCACGCCATTGCCGAGGCCGGTCTGGAAGGCATCGCCCTGTGCGGTGAGATGCCGTTCAAGTGGGACACTGATTTTGATTATGGGCTGTACGGCGGATGGGTCGGCAACCAAAACAACACCCACTATGAAAGAAATATTTTGGTGATCATCCCTGGAAAGAACCGCGGCCAGGCCGTGGTGCTCGGCGATCATTATGATACCGCCTATATGGAGGATGTATTCGAAAAGGAGAGCGGCGGCTTCAGGCTGCGCCGATTTACCTTCGCTTGGCCAAAGCGGGCAAGCTCGAAAGGGACATCTGGCTGATTCATCTTACCGGAGAAGAGTTTCCCGCTGATTCCATGGGCGCCCGGCAATTCTGTCGCTCATTGGTCGAGAAAACCCTCCAGCTCAAACTTGACGACGGCAAGCGGATCGATCTCTCCGGCACCGAGATCGTCGGGGTTTACGTCATGGATATGATCGGACACAACCGCGATGACGATCAAAACATTTTTCAAATCTCCCCGGGTAAAAGCGTCGCTTCCTTTCATCTTGCCCAAGAGGCGCATATCGCCAACCGGATGTGGAATCATCACGTTCCCACCTGGAATCGATCGCCGGAAAGAGCGCCGCTCCAGAAAGGACAAAGAATCAGCGGCGGCCAGGAGATACCCGCCCCTGCCAAACACCTCGCCATCCATGGTGA
>JAKJDB010000797.1 GCA_022706175.1 Candidatus Zhuqueibacterota bacterium
GGCGGCGAGCCGCACCAGAGGACATGCCCACCCCGACGGGCCATGGTCTCCATCATCGGCAATAAGCCATCCGGAGGAAGCACCTCGCACAATGCAACCAAAGTGGAAAAAGAACGGCCGGCAATCAGGATGCGTCCATCGTCGGACAGGGTCGCCTGTTCGAGCAGTTTTTCCGCCGTGATGTAATTGGCATAGGCATATTGCACCATCCAACTACCGAATCGTTCTTCCACAGCTACCAGATTCATGGGATACAGGATCAGCACGTCCACATCGCGATGTTGATTTTCAGTGATCGCCTCAATGGTTGCGGTGGCGCTGCCGCCGAAAGCGCTGTTGACCGCTTGTTTGCGTTCCTGCACCTCGGCGGGCATACCCCAAAACGCGGCGTAGGCATTGGGGTAGCGGTTCACCATGCCGATGGAGGCGGCCAAAGCGGCTCCGTAATAATTGCGGTCCGACCAGCCGCCTTCGGCAAAATCATTGCCGGTGGGCTGCAGATATTCGCCCCACTTCCAATAGTCGTAGCAGGCAGCGGCCGCTTGATGCACGGTATTGGACCAGACGAAATTAGGCGTGTACTCGTATTGATAGGCGCAAAGGTGCAGCGGGCCGGTGTTCCACAGATCGATGGTCGGGCTCTGCGCCCAGGAGGCGTGCGCGTGAGTGGCTAATTCGCGACCAAACACTTTTTCAGCATAGTCTTTGGCCTGTTTGAACAGATCCACCACATGGTTGTTCAGCAGTTTGTAATAGCGGTCGCGAAACAGCCAGGTCCGGGCCATGGCCTCTGGGTTAGATCCCATCACATATTGTGTTGCGGAGCAGGCGGTCGGCCGATCGGAAAACAGCTTGGGGCCGCTGTAAAAATAGAGCAGGTACTTGTCCATATCACGATACGCATCCCCGTACCTTCGTGCGTACTCGGCGGACATGCTGTGAGTCAGGTAACGCAGACAGAACTGGCCGTAATCGTGGTGAGAGAAATAACGCCAATCCTGCTGAATGTGCATTTCATCGGAATACAGAGAGACCAGATTGATTTTATGATCCGAGTACTTTTTGATCAGATCCGTCAGAAAGGGCAGCGCCTGGTCGCTGAAATAATCCATTTCCGGCGTCTCATACTCGAGCAGAATAAAAACACGATCATATCCTTTCAACAACCCGTCGCCGGAGTGCTGGATCTGCACCCGCTGGCTGAAAGGCCCTAAACCATCGTTGCTCCCCCGGCCGCTGGAAGGTGGCAGTGACCATTCGACCAGCTGGATGCCGGAAGAAATCTCGTGAATATCCTTCGGGTCCACCGCGCTGTAGCGGCCGTCGGCAAGGGTTTTTTCTTTAAAGGCAAAGGCCCGTACCGATTTCAACTTGACGGTAAAAGTGCCCTTGTTGTTGGTCCAATAGCGCTGCCGCCAGAGCTGCGTCGAGAAGCGTCCGGTTTGCTGATCCCGGTCAGTGACCGTGTAGTGCAGCCAGCGCCCGGCCTGGCCGGTATGGTTGATGAACGCCGGCCCCAGTTCCAGCGGGCTGAGCAGGCTTAATCCGATGCCCATGTGATAACGAGCGGCAAAGGATCCGATTCGGGCGATCTTTTGGATGTACTCATCCTGGTCCGGAGTCAGGCGTCGTTCCGTGCCCGCCTGCAATCGGTATTGGCGGAAGAATTCATCAAACGCGATGACCAGTTGCCGATCGCCCTGCTGAGCCGCCGTCTCGCAGATCTCCCGAAGACTGCCGTACTGCTTTTCCAGGCCGGTGGACAGATCGATCCGTTTGTCCGGGTCCTGCAGATCGTTCAACTGCTGGTCGCTGGTCAGAATGATCGTTGCCGACCGCGCGGGTTCAGCGTTGCACAGCCAGAGGCCGATCAGCGCCGTGGCCAGGAGTTCGGCTGAAAGGGTGCGCCGGCCTGTGATCAATGAAAAGGTCATGTTCTCTCCTCATCCATTTTCAAATCAAGAATAGGAATAAACCAGGCGTAGCGCATCCAATCGCAG
>JAKJDB010000061.1 GCA_022706175.1 Candidatus Zhuqueibacterota bacterium
GGAGCCCAGATCGCCCAGGCCGAGAATGCGTTCCCCGTCCGTGACCACGATCAGACTGACGTTGGCGAAGGGCGCGTTGTTGAGGATCGAGTCGATGTGCGCAATGTTCCGGCTGGTGATGTAGAGCCCTCGCCGCCGGCGGTAGAGATGGCTGAACTGCTGGCACGCCTTACCGACCGTGGGCGTATAGACGATGGGAAGCATCTCCTCCAGGTGATCCTGCAGCAGGGCGTAGTACAGCGTTTCGTTGCGATCCTGCAGCGAAAGCATATAGATATATTTTTCCAGATCACTGGATTTGGTGGTAAAGCTTTCATAGGTCCGCTGCTTTTGCAACGACAGCGTGGAGACGCCGTCGGGCAAAAGACCGCAGAGGTCCAGTCCGTACCGCTCTTCATCGGGAAAGGCCGTGCCTTTGTTGAACATCGGGTGTTCGGTCAGAAACTGCCCTTTGAAAGGCACTTCGATATACTCTTCTCCGGTGAACGGGTCGGTACGTTTAGAAAAAGTCAGCATGTCCGCTCCCTTCCTTTGAATGGGTACACAACAAGGTCAGCGACTCGATGGGTTGGTCCAGCAAAGTCGTCGAATGACGAAGGATGTTGTATAAAGTAGCAAATAATATTCTGGGAGTCAACTAGTTATTGGCCGGTGCGGATTGCGCTTGCATGCCGGTGTGGAAATGATTAAGTTAGCCCGTACCAGGCGTACGTCTCTGTCCCCGGCTATCCATCAGCGATCATGTTTCAAGGAGTGTAGTGATCACCCTGCGTCCCATGGCTGCGGCGGATCTCGGTGCTGTTGCGCGCCTTTCTTCCTTCGCAGCCGCGGTTTTCCCTGCCGCGGAGCGCCTTTCTCCAGCTCTATGCAGACGATGCGCCCTCCTGCGCCTGGGTGGCGGAACAGGGTCGCGAACTGGCCGGCGCGGTGTTCGGTCACAGCTGGGGCCGGATTGGGTGGATCGGTCCCCTGGCGGTTTCGCCGCGGCATCAACGTCGCGGCGTCGGCGGCCGGTTGTACCGCGCTGCCGTGCAGGGGTTGAATGAGTCCGGATGCACGATCATCGGACTGGATGCAGAGGACCACGCAGGGATCAACGGCTTTTATCAACGCATGGCCTTGCCGTACAGCGTCGCTACGCTTGACGGATGCAAAGCGGTGATGCCCGGCCCACTGGACCTCGATGATCTATTGATCTTTTCGCGGTCGCAATCGGCGCGTTTCTCGACTGAATGGACGGCGCTGCAGAGAACACTGGCGCCGGCTGTCGATCTCCTGCCCTATGTCCAGCGGCTCCATCAACATGGATTCGGGGAAAGCGCGGTGGTGATGCAGAAGAGAAGCGCCAAGGCGTTGCTGATTCTGCAGACCGGACAAAGACTGGCCAACGATCAGGTTGCGGCGGCGCGTCTGCAGGTGTGCTGGCTTGCGCCGGGCATGGAAAAGCGCGCACTGTTCAGCGCTGTGGAGCGTCTGTTGCGGGTGTGCCATCCTGCCTGTCGTTTTCTTTACCTGCGCACAACCGAGGACGCCGGCGATTGGTTGACAGAAGGCCGGTGCCGGGTGATCCATCGCGGCCGGCGTTGGGCGACGCGACCGTCGGCACTTTCGGCTGATCGGCAGATCTGGTTCTGGGAATAACGGGCAAGTTTTTTATTGCATCCATGGGCAAAAAGTGTTACCTTTATTTTACTAATGTGTTAAGTGATTTGGTTCCCGCGGCGCCCGGAGCACGGAACAGCGGGAAGCCGACCTGATGGAATAAAAGGCTCAAGGAGTGGGACATGGGTGTTGCTGTAGAGGTCACAGAAGCGACCTTTGAAAGTGAAGTCATAAAATCGAATGTGCCGGTGCTGGTGGATTTCTGGGCGGTTTGGTGCGGACCCTGCAAGATGATCGCCCCTGTTGTCGAAGAGATCGCTGTGGAAAAGACCGGCCTGCTCAAAGTCTGCAAAGTGGATGTCGATAAAAATCGCGGGATCGCCGGGAAATACGGCATTCGCAGCATTCCAACCCTGCTGTTGTTCAAAAACGGCCAGGTGGTTGAACAGATCGTCGGCGCTGCCGCAAAGCCCAATTTGCTCAAAAAACTAGAGCCCCATCTAAGCTGATCGAATGACCGACCTATCCCATACCTTTGCTGTGGTCATGGCGGGTGGCGTCGGCAGTCGTTTTTGGCCTAAAAGCCGGAAAGCGCTGCCCAAACAATTTTTATCCCTTTTGGATAAACGAACGTTGATCCAGGCAACCTGCAAACGGTTGCAGGAGATGCTGCCGCAGGATCAAATCTATGTGGTATCCACCCAGGATCAGGCGACCCGGGTGGTGCGGCAGTTGCGATGGTTGCGGTCGGATCGGCTGATTCGGGAACCGTTCGGAAAAAACACGGCGCCGTGCATCGGGTTGGCGGCGTTGCATCTGGCGCGCCGTTCCCCCGAGGCGGTGATGATCGTGCTGCCGGCGGATCATCACATCACTGAGACGGATCGTTTCCTGCATGCGCTGAACAGCGCCGTTGCGTTGATCCGCCGGCAACCGGAAGCGCTGGCCACCATCGGCATCGATCCGACCTTTCCGGCCACCGGGTACGGTTATATTCAGCGTGGTGAAGCGTTCGCCTTTGATCAACGTCAGGCCTGGCGGGTGCGCGCATTCGCAGAAAAACCCACCCATGAAGTGGCGGTGCAGTTTTTCAGCAGCGGTGAATTTCTCTGGAACAGCGGCATCTTTGTTTGGCGCTGCCGCACGATTCTAGAGTACATCGAAGAGCTGATGCCCGATCTCTATGCCGGCCTGATGGAGATCGACGCGGTGTTGGGACGCGCCGGTTATCGCCGGGTGCTGAACCGCGTCTATCGCCAGATTCGCAGCGAGTCCATCGATTACGGAGTGATGGAAAAGGCGAGCAACGTCGTGGTGGTGGAGGGCGATTTCGGCTGGAGCGATGTGGGCAGTTGGGATGAAGTGTACAAGCTGGCCGCCAAGGACGGCGACGGCAACGTGGTCCTCGGTGAACCGGTTCTCAAAGATGTGCGAAATTCATATGTGGAGTCAGGCCGCCGTCTGGTCGCGCTGGTGGGGGTTCAAGACCTGGTGGTGGTGGATACCAAGGATGCGCTGTTGATCTGCCATCGTAACCAAACACAGGATGTCAAATGGGTAGTCGAAAAGCTCAAACACAGCGAAAAGCAAAAGTATTTGTAGATATGAAAGAGGCCGAGATTCTGCAGGCCTTGGAGACGCTCGCCAAAGCGCTGGATCTGCAGGTGCGCTATGAAAAGGGGGATTTCCACGGCGGCCATTGCCGATGCCGCCGGGATCATTTGATCGTCATGCAGAAAAACGATCCCGTCTACCGAAAAATCCACGTGCTGGCCCGGGAGCTCGGCACGTTTAACCTGGATTCTCTCTATGTGATGCCGGCCATTCGCCAGGTCATCGAACAGGAACAGGCCACGGCCGAGCCCGCTTCCTTCTTGCCGGATCCGATGTGAAATCCGCCCCTTGTTCGTACCCAACGATAGATTCCTGGAGGTAACTGAATATGAACCAAAGTGAGTTGAGCCGGTATTTTTCCGAGCATCTGTTCATCGCCCAACTGAAGGCCAAAAACAAGGAACAGGCCATCAGCGAGCTGCTGGATCTGTTTGTCAAGGAAAAGTACATACGCAATCGGGAGATCGTGCTCGAGATGCTGCATCAGCGCGAAAAGCTGGGCAGCACCGGTATCGGCAAAGGGGTGGCGATACCGCACGGCCGCACCACGGCGGCATCCAATGTGCTGATCGCGTTCGGTAAATCCGAAGCGGGCATCAATTTCGACGCCATCGACGGCAAGCCGGTGCATCTTTTTTTTATGGTCATTGCCCCGCCCAACGATGAAGGCAACACCTACCTGCCCATTCTCGGCGCCCTGGTCACGATGTTGAATGAAAAAAGCAATCGTGACAAATTGGCGAAAGTCAAAGACTTTACCGAGTTCCTGCCGATTATCACGGGAGAATAAGCGATGATAAAAAAAGATCTGGAAGTGCTCGTATCATTGCAGGACATCGATCTGATGATCGAAGAGACCAGCGAGGTGGAGAAATTGGGTTTTTCCGTCAGCGGCTACACCGAGCTGCGCAAGGCGAGGGAAGAACTGGCCGTCACATTGAGCAAGCCGATGCTGTTCCGCTACGAGCGGCTGCGTGCCAAGCTGAAACGGGCGATCGTGCCGGTCAAGAACGATATCTGCCTGGGATGCTTTCTGCGCCAGCCCACCTCTCTGGGCATCAAGGGGCGGGAGGATGAAGAGATTTTTACCTGTGAAAACTGCGGACGGATGCTGTACTGGTTGGATTGATCCGTACGGATCTGCAAAAGACAAGGCCGCCCATCAGGCGGCCTTTTTTAATGCGCTCTCACGGACGGCAGGACGCGGTCAGATGATGCCCAGCTGCCGGCCTAATTTTTCAAAGACCCCCAACACCTTGTCCAGCTCCTCTTCCGTGTGCGTGGCCATATAGCTGGTGCGGATCAGCGCTTTGCCCGGCGGCGCCGCCGGACTGATGACCGGATTGGCGAATACGCCGTTTTCGAACAACAGCCGCCAGAGCATGAACGTTTTTTCATCCTCGCCGATGATGATGGGGATGATGGGGGTTTGGCTGTGGCCGGTGTTGAACCCCAGCTGTTCAAACCCTTTTTTCATCTTGTGATAGTTGTGCCACAGCCTTTCTCGGCGCTCCGGCTCTGCCTGGAGGATATTCACAGCTGCAATGACCGTTGCCACAGAGGCGGGCGGCGGACTGGCGGCGAATATAAACGCGCGCGACACATGCTTGATGTAATGGACCACCTCTTCAGAGCCGGCGATGAATCCGCCGATGGAGGCAAAGCTTTTGCTGAAGGTGCCCATGGTCAGATCGACCTCTTTCTCCAGACCGAAATGCTCCGCCGTGCCGCGGCCGTTGCGGCCGAGCACGCCGATGGCATGCGCATCATCGAGCATGACGCGGGCGCCGTGCTTTTTCGCCACAGCGACCAGCGCGGGCAGGTCGACGATATCGCCGCCCATGCTGAAAACGCCGTCGCTGATGATCAGAATGCCGTTTTCCTCTGATTTGTTGCGCGTCAGCACCCGATCGAGATCCTGGATGTTGTTGTGCCGGTATTTCAGCGCGCGGCCGAAGGCCAGGCGCGTGCCGTCGACGATGCTGGCATGGTTTTCATTGTCGCCCACCACCAGGTCCTTGCGGCCGACGACGGCGGAGATCACACCCTGGTTGGTCATAAATCCGGTGGAAAAGACCAGCACCGCCTCCACGTTCATAAAGGCCGCCAGTTTTTCTTCCAACTCTTCGTGCAGGGTCAAGGTGCCGTTCAAAAAACGGGATCCGGTACAACCGGAGCCGAATTTTTCAATCGCCTCGATGGCCGCTTTTTTAACCCGGGGATCCTGTGTCAGACCGAGATAGTTGTTCGACCCGATCATGATCAGCTTGTGCCCATTGAGGTACACCTCGGTATCCGCACCCGACCCAAATGCCTTAAAATAGGGGTACCATCCCTGCTCCATGGCTTCGCGTGCACGAGCAGAAACCCCCATTGAGCATTTGCTAAATAAATCCGCCAAAGGTTAACCTCCATGATTGACAGGAATTGGAAAATCAGCCGCTCTGTCGGCTTACGTTTCTTCTTGGTACAAAATTAGGCATTTATTAGTATTTAGTCAAGCTGAATGTTATTCTTTGAATCAAAGTGATATTTTATTACCTTGAGTTGAAAAAAAGCAGGCATGAAAGGATCATTTGCATGAAAGCGTTGGTAACCGGCAGCAACGGGTTCATCGGCAGCACGCTGGTGGAAAAACTGCTGCAGCAGGGCCATCAGGTCACCTGCCTGGTTCGTCGTCAAAGCAACCTGACCTGGCTGCAAAATCTGCCTGTGACCTATTCCTACGCCAGCCTGTCCAGCGGAGAGGGGCTGGAGCAGGCGGTCGCCGGTATGGATTGGATTTTCCATCTGGCCGGGGTCACCAAAGCACGAGACCGGCAGGGATATGTGGACGGCAATGTAACCATCACCACACGACTGCTGCAGGCGTGCCGTTCGCAGCCGGGACTGAAAAAATTCGTCTATGTCTCCAGCCAGGCGGCTGCCGGGCCGAGCCTGGCCGGCATTCCACTCACTGAAGCGGACGCGCCGCACCCGATCTCTATCTACGGCGAGTGCAAACTGGCGGCAGAAAAGGAGGTGCTGAGCATCAGCGGTGAGCTGCCTGTGGTCGTGCTCCGGCCGCCGTCGGTTTACGGCCCCAGAGACCGCGACATTCTGGTTTACTTTCAGAATGTCAACCGGGGATTGGTGCTGGTTCTGGGCAAAGGCGATCAGCGAATCAGTCTGGTGCATGTTTCAGATCTGGTCGACGGCATTGTTCTGGCGGCCGAACAACCGGCGAGCAACGGCCAAGTGTTCTTTCTCTCCGGCGACGGCTATTATGATTGGATCACCATCGGCCGGGAGATCGCTCGGGCGATGGAGAAAAAAACCATCACCATCAGAACGCCGTTTTGGCTATTGCACGCTGTATCCTGGGTTGGCCGGGCCGTGGCCCAGGTAACAGGCAAGCCGGCACTTCTCAACGCGGATAAAGTGCGCGAGATGGTGCAACCCAGCTGGATGTGCAGCAACCAATCCGCTAAACAAATGCTGGGCTTTGCGCCTCAATACTCTTTAGCGCAGGGAGTGCGGCAAACCGGCCGCTGGTACCGGGAAAACGGCTGGTTGTAGTATTGTCCAAAAGTTGGTTAAATAACCATAATATGGGCAATGATGTGGTTATTTGCACAATAATGATTTTTATTCATTTTTTATTCGCTTAATGTCTATTTTTTTAAAAATATGTTTTATAGTTTCTTAGGTTAGTTAAACGAAGTGTAATAACTCTTTGAACAGGTTGGCACATTTATTGCAATTAAAAAAGCAACAACAACAATTGTAGTGCCTGTAATACTGTCCCCCCCCAAAGTCGGATTCTTTTGAATCCCGACTGTCTCCTCATGGGGAAGGCCCGGAGATCCATCCGGGCTTTCTCTTTTATGGACCGGCTGGAGATATAACGCTCCGGCCTTGGGTCCGCCCACCTGATCGGGATTTTTCCCAGGCCTTGTTGCACAGTTTCACTGGATTTTATGGCTAAACTGTTTTACATTGAATGAAGTCATCTTTTTCTACTGCCGGAGGGACGGCCATGGTCGAGCGGGTGGCCGCATTATGACTTCTTGCACCCACATCGGATTTGAGCTGGATGTCAAAACGGCACGCGCTGCCTGGCGGAGCGCCAAGGCGTCGGGCGGTCGCGTCGGCTGGCTCGCCTGCTCCAAACTCACCCCTGATTATTTATTGAATCATGAAAAATTTGACCAGGTCTCTATCTATCAGGACCTCGCCCTGCCGGCGTTTTTGAACGTGCTGACCATACTGCAGTATCAGATTATTTTCCCCCTGCTGCAGGCGGCCAAACCTTTTTCTTTTCTTTCCCGATGGCCGCGCTCTTTTTACACAGCGCGTCTGCACAGCGATGGGCTGCATGACCCCCGCCAACAGCTGTCCGCGCAGATTCTGCTCGAGCACTTTGGCCCCATGCTGGACCGCTCGTTTGAGCTGCAGCGAACACCGCTGCAAAAAAAGAGCGCCGCCCTGGCCATGGACGAGGATCTGGATGAAGCGCAGATCAACGCCATCCGTCGGCTCTACGGCCCTATTCGCGTGCTGGCGCCGGCTGGTTCCGGCAAGACCAAGACGCTGATCAACCGCATCATCCATCTGATCAATGAGGGCGTGGCCGGCCATCAGATCCTCGCACTGGCGTTCAACAAAAAAGCGGCCCAGGAGATGATGGAGCGGCTGGTGCAGCGCGGCGTTGCCGTTGCCAAAAACCTGGACGAAGAGGGAGTGACGGTTCGAACGTTTCATGCGCTGGGGTATGAAATCCTTCGGCGTCACACCGGCTGGCGGTATCAGAACGATGAGGGTGAAAAGAGATGCCGACAGCTGCTGCAGACGGCTGCGGAAAAGGTGCTGCGTCTGCCGATGCTGCGCAATCAGGATCCTGCCGCCGGTTTGCTCGCCAGCCTGACGGCCGCAAAGACCGATCTGCCGGAATGGGAGGAGATGCGCACCGAGATCAACGGCGAGCAGTTTCCGTTTAAGGATATTTTCGCCCACTATTTGCAGCTGCAATCCGCACAGGGATATGTGAATTTCGATGATATGATCTATTGGCCGTTACGGCTGCTGCTGGAGAACGCCGAACTGCGGCGCACGATTCAGCATAGGTTCCATTTTGTCCTGGTCGATGAATTTCAGGATCTCAATCGCAGCCAACTGCTGCTGATGCAATTGCTCAGCATGCCGCACAACAACCTCTTTGTCGTCGGCGACGACGATCAGATGATCTACGGCTGGCGTGGCGCGGATGTGCAAAACATTTTGAATTTCGCCGATCATTACCGCGGCGCCGCCACCTACACCCTGGAGACCAATTATCGCTCCACGCGGCAGGTGATCGATCACTCCAAGTGGTTGATCGCCCACAACCGCCGCAGGGTGGCCAAGGACATTCAGCCCGCCGCCACCGCGGCCGAGGGCGAGTTCACCGTCGCATTGCACACCAGTCTGTGGGCACAGGCTAAAAAGACGGTCGAGTGGATTCTGCAACGGCGGAAAGAGGAGGATAACGGCTGGTCTGATTTCGCCGTGCTCTATCGTTACCATGTCTATCAATATCTGTTGGCGGTTTTGCTGGACAGCTATAAAATTCCGCACACCTTTGTGGATCACCGCGGTCTGATGCAAACCGCGGTGGGCCGGGACCTGTACAGCTACCTGACGGTTTTGTTTTTTCCCCAGGCAGCCGGCGAAAAGGAGTGGAGCCGCGTTCTCAAGCGTCCGAACAAGTTTTTGACCAATTCTTTGATCCGCACGATCACCTCCTGGGAAGCGCTGGAGCAGGTCGCCTGGGATCCCGCCGTCAGTGAGCGGGAACGGCTGGTCCTGCTGGAGTGGCTGCGACAGGTCGATCCGTTCCGCCGGATCGACGCCAACGCGGTCAAAGTGCCGGACCTGTTGCAGCAGGTCGTGACCGCCTTTGACCTGCGCG
Source organism: Candidatus Zhuqueibacterota bacterium (assembly GCA_022706175.1). The sequence continues at coordinate 9,146 of JAKJDB010000061.1, forward strand.
CCTTCTATGCCGGCCTGCCGTCGGTCTACGGCGCTGCGGATGAGGCGGGCCAGGAGGTGGTGCTCGACGTTTTGATCGAAGTCTCCGCCGCCTGCGCCAACCTGTCCGAGTTCTATCAACAGCTGGGTCCCGCCGGGCCGGGCGATCCGGCTGATGGTCGAGTAGCGGATGCATCCGTGCCGCAGGTGACGCTGGCCACCATTCACGCCAGCAAGGGCAAAGAGTTTCCTCATGTGGTCCTGTTCCATCTGGCCCGGGACTATCGTCAGCGTTCCGACCCGGAGTGGGAGGAGGAGCGCCGGGTGACCTATGTCGGCGTGACCCGCGCCATTCGTACGCTGTTGATCACCGCGCCGGAAAAAGAGTACTCTGATTTTCTGATCGAGGTGAGTCTGAATCCCGGCCTGGCTGGGCTCTCCCTCACCAAACTGGATAAAAAGATCTGCGAGTTGAAAAAGGACCGGCGTTCCCTGCCGGCGCATAAAAAGGCAGGCCCTGACCTGGGACCCGCC
>JAKJDB010000798.1 GCA_022706175.1 Candidatus Zhuqueibacterota bacterium
GACGGGGCACCGGCGCCGGTAGATGGCCATACCAATCGGTGTCATGTTCGTCGTTAGCCGGATCGTCCACACTGGTTGTTACTGGCAGCCAATCATCAAAGCGCCCGTCGATGGTGATGGGCGTTTGACCGTACACCAGGAGCGGGAGCAGAACCCCTATCAGATAACGCAGCAAAATAGACTCCTTTCGTGGCCATGCGGAAGAACTCGGGATTCCCGATGCATTTTTCTCGGCCAAGTGATTTCATTTATCTCTTTGGTAATTTTGATATTCCTTGTTATATTCCGACGTTCGCCCGTTCAACGGAATCATTTATTTGTCCGAAAGGCCTGTCATGAAACACATCCGTTTTCTCTGCTTGGGGATGATCTTGATTCTTGCCGGTTGTCACACCGCCGGCCGTTCGCTGCATCCGTTCAAAGCGCCCGCCTACAGCACGGCCAAACCCTGGCGGGGCGATCGCTTTGCCAACGACAAAAAATCCTTCCAGTTTGTCGTCATCGCAGACCGGGCCGGCGGCAATCGGCGCGGCGTGTTTGAGCAGACCATTCACAAGATCAACCGGCTGCAGCCGGAATTCGTCCTGTCGGTCGGCGATTATATTGAAGGCAAAACAGAGGATGATTCACTGCTGGCCGCAGAGTGGGATGATTTTTTTAAAGTCCTGGAACCGCTGCAAATGCCTTTTTTCTGCCTGCCGGGCAACCACGACATCAGCAATCCGTTCATGCAGCAAGCCTACATCGATCGAATGGGCATGAGCTATTATCATTTCGTTTATGGCGATGTCCTGTTTCTTTGCCTCAATACCGAAGACCCGCCGCCGACGCATATCAGCGAGGCGCAGATCCAATATATGGAAAACGCTTTGCGGGACAACCCGAAGGTGAGCTGGACCATGGTTCTATTGCACAAGCCGATGTGGAAATACAAGGACAGTGCGGGATATGAAAAAATCGAGGCCTTGCTCACCGGTCGGCCGCACACGGTGATCGCCGCCCACGCACATCGCTATGAGAAAGAGACGCGCCGGGGAATCGACCACTATGTGCTGGCCACCACCGGCGGCAGCAGTGCGCTGCGCGGCGCCGCCTTTGGCGAACTGGATCACATCGTCTGGATCACCATGACCGAGATAGGGCCGGTGCTCGCCAACCTGGCGGTCGAAGGCATCTATGGCGACAATTTTCGCGATCAGACGCCCTGAGAGCCTGAGACCCTATCACGCCGGGCTGCGGAAAAGCAAAGCCTGCCCGCCGCATCACTCTGAGCGGGTCTGCGCAGGAGCGGATTTCTCTGTCTTTTTATTCTGTTCCTCCTTGCGCCGGCCTGCTTCCTGTAATGCGCTGGTGAAATTTTTATCAATATAGCGGAAATGATATTTCTTTAACAGCTGATCTTCAAAGTGTGCTTTACCCGCCCGTTCAAATTCAAAATATTTTTGTCCGAGTATCTTTTTTAACTCCTCCGGCTTTTCCTGCTGTGCCAGAGTCTGTCGCAACGAGTCCGTACGGGCGGTTGCCGGGTCTTTTACCGCGCTCTGCACAAGACGGCTTCTCAACAGAGATTCTTTGAACGAATTGATCTGCTGGACGATCTCCGGGTCGTTCTGCATGCCGGAGTCCAGGCCATGCTGCCCCAGCAGATGCTGTTCACCGGCAGCCGTGAACCGCTCCTTGAAATCGAGCAGGGTTTGCGGTTCTCGTTTGCGGTTTTCAAACAGCTCGGCGGCGCGAATAAGGCCGCCATCATAGCGGGCCAGCACCACAGACAGATCCTGCTCGGTGAGAGGTGAAAAATCCACCACCTGATAGTCTGAGGCGTTGTCCTTGACGCCCACTTTAGCCCAAAGGGCCTTTTGGCTGTCCGGGTTCAACTGGTAGTGATATTTTTGCGCCAGCTCTGCGAATCGTCCTTCGACCTGCCGGCGGATCAGGTGTTTGCGCGTGCGAAAGAGGGTCTGCCAGATCCTGTCTTTGACCGCCTCATAGGCGGGG
>JAKJDB010000799.1 GCA_022706175.1 Candidatus Zhuqueibacterota bacterium
TCGGCGATACGCGTCTAATCACATCGGCCCAGGAGGAAGCGGTGGTATTTGAATTACGTGTGCGCGATCAGTATGGGCGTCTGGCCACTGCTCAAACCAGCATCACGATAATCAGCATGAATCGCATGAAGCTGGACAGGAATGTCTATGAACCTGACCGGCAGGAGCCTCTGGCCATTCAATTCAAACTCTCCTCCAACCGGGTTGCGCGCCTCGATGTATACGACATTGCAGGGACGCATATCAGCAAACTCAGCGAGGCTGATTATTTAGCGGGGTGGAATACCTACTATTGGGATGGCCGGACCTCCGGCGGAATGCTGGCCGGCTCGGGAGTGTACATCATAACGATCCATAGTGGTGATTTCAAGGACTGGAAAAAATGTATGATCGTGAGATAGTAAATATGAAAAAACTGACGGCCCTGTTGCTGATTCTATGGTCGGCGCAAATCTTCGGCCAGATCCGTGCCGGCGCCGCGTTTCTGAAAATGCCGCCGGGGAGCAGGTTGCAGTCCATGGGCAACAGCGTAACCGCTTTATTGGATGATCACCATGTCGTGTTCGCCAATCCGGCCAGCGGCAGTTATCTCCGCGAATGGTATTGGTCAGCCAGTTACACCAAATGGATCGCCGACATCAATAACGCCTCTCTGCTCGCGGGCAAGAGCCTGACGACGCCATGGAGTCGGCGCACGCAGTTCAATCTGGGGTGGTTGTATCAGGGGGTCGGAGAATTCGATAGTTCAGAAAAAGACGCCACCCAGGTCTCGGCCAATGACTGGGTGCTGTCGGTGAATGTGGGTCAGCCGCTCAGCTTTCTGAGTGACCGGCTCGCTGTGGGTGTGGATGCAAAATATCTTTCCAGCAGATTGGCGCAGTACAGTGCCCACACCTGGGTTTTCGATTCAGGGCTCATGTATCGAACGCCCCGGTTCGCCCTGAGCCGCAATCCCAACAGCCTGTTTCAGCACGGGATCATCTCCATCGGTCTCTCGGCTGACAACATGGGCAAACCCCTGACCTTTATCCGGCAGCGCACACCGCTGCCGCGTGAAATGCGCGCAGGACTTGCCTTCTATGCCGGCAGCCACAATGGCGTGCAGGTTCAATTGGCGGCCGATTATCACACCCGCCGCGATGAAGGAGACCATCTGGGATTTGGCGCAGAGGTGAGTTGGGATGAGCGGTTCGCCATTCAAGGGGGCTATAATTCCAGCAATGATCTGCTGGAAAAATATTCGTTCGGCCTCAGCCTGCGCCTGGACGACCAGAGCAGCCCATTGAGCGGCGTGTTGCCGGGAAAAAACAACGCCCTGCGCCTGGATTTTGCCTCTATGAACGAACAGGACTTTTTTCATCATACCTATCGCGGCACAGTCTCGCATTTCCCGGTCGGGCCGGAAGGTTTTGAATTCGTCACTCCGCCGTCCAACACCAAAGTGTACAGCGATAGCGTGATGTTGAGCTGCCAGGTCAGCCGCGAACCGGATCTCTTCGATGGCGTCAAGTATTTGCTCCTGTTCGATCATGACAGCAGCAAGGTGGCGCAAAAGCTCGACCTGCTTAAACTGAACGCAGGGCATTATCTGCAGGCGCCGGACACCGATCTGATGATGACCGTCAAAGACCTGCGGGCGCCGCAGGCGGCCGCCACCGGTCTCACCGGCGGGGATTATTACTGGGCCATGGTGGCCTACGATGCCGATAACCACATCCGGCTGGCGAATAAAGGCCATCGCGTCATCGACCATTTCAAAGTGCCGATGGCGGATCTGATCGCCGAAGACGTCACCTTTGAGCACAACGCCTGGATCACCACCGATGAGTATCACGGCAAATTGAGAGTAAGGCTCTCCAATATGGGCCAGCACTGGGCCAAGGATGTGATCTATGCGATCTATGATTCCCTGCAGACGGCGGCTCCGAACGTCGTAGGGTCCTTTGAAAAGAAGGTTCTGCGCACCGGTCAGCTGCCGGTGATGTTGCCGGG
>JAKJDB010000800.1 GCA_022706175.1 Candidatus Zhuqueibacterota bacterium
GCTGCTACAAAGTGATGCATCAGCACCTGCCCTGGTCGGAGCTGAACATTCTGTTCACGCTGATCGTCCTGCTGACCGCCACCAGCCTGCAGTTCGTATTTTTAGGATTGATCGGCCGCATCATTGTGGAGAGCGGATCCCGGCGCACGTTTTATCTCAGAACGCCGCCGGTTTCTTGACTCGCAGTCGCCGGTTTTTACGTTTGTTTTTTGCGGCCGGAATCGCTACATTTATTCTCAAAATAAGATGGCTCTATGACACCAACCAAAGTCAAACAATCCAAATCTCCGGCAGTCTCGGTCATCGTTGCGGTGCAGAACCAAAAGGAGTCCCTGGCAGCGCTGCATGATCAACTGCTGACTCTGCTGCGAAGCGGTTCACGGCGGTTCGAACTGATCTATGTCGATGACGGCAGCAGCGACGGCACCTGGGGCGAACTGGCGCGCATTCAGCAGAGCTGTTCCATGGTCAAAGCGATCCGACTGCGCAGTTCCTTCGGCGAAGCCTCGGCGCTGGACGCCGGATTCCGCAACAGCAGCGGGGAGGTCCTGGTCTACTTTACCTGCCGCGTCCACGTCAACCCGCAGCACGTGATCCAGCTGTTGTCGCGGATCGAACAGGGGTACGATGTGGTGGTCGGCCGGCGCACGCCGCGCCGCGACAGCCGGCTCAACCAGTTGGTCTCCCGTCTGTTTAACGGATTGGTCAACCGCATCTCAAAGACCAGCCTGCACGACGTCAACAGCGGCGTGCTGGCCGCGCGACGGGTGGTGCTGGAGAGCGTGCCGTTCTACGGGTCGTTGAATCCGTTTCTGCCGGTGGTGGCTCAGCGCCAGGGCTTCAAGATCGTCGAAGAGCCGGTGGAGCAGCTGACCGGCCGTTTCAACCAATCCATCTATCCGAAAAATTACATCAAACGGATGCTGGATCTGATCAGCGTCCTGTTCCTCAGCCGTTATTCGAAAAAGCCCCTGCATTTTTTGGGATTTGTCGGCGTCATTTTTACGCTGATCGGTGCGGCCATCAGTCTGTATCTGTTCATCTATCGAGTGCTCGGCGTCGGCGGCATCTCGGGCAAGCCGATGCTGCTGCTGGGTGTTTTGCTGCTGATCATCGGCATTCAGATGATCTCCATAGGTCTTTTAGGTGAGATTATCATTTTCACCCATGCGGATTCCATCAAAGAGTACAACATTGAGGAGATCCTCAATTAAGTGAAGCTGATCATTCAAATTCCCTGTTATAACGAAGCGCAGACCCTGCCGGTCACGCTGGCGCACCTGCCCCGCGAGATCGAGGGCGTCGATGCCATCGAGATTCTGGTGGTCGACGACGGCAGCGAGGATGAAACGGTGCAGGTCGCGCGGCAGCTGGGCGTTCACCATATCGTGCGCTTGAATCGCAATAAGGGATTGGCCACCGGCTTTACCGCCGGCCTGGACGCCTGTCTGCGGTTGGGCGCGGATCTGATTGTCAACACCGACGCCGATAACCAGTATTCGGGCGAAGATATCGCCAAGCTGGTGCGGCCGATTCTGGCGCATGAGGCTGATCTGGTGATCGGCGACCGCAATACCGGCGCCATCGAGCATTTCTCCTGGACGAAGAAACGGCTGCAATGGCTGGGCAGCTGGTTCATCCGCCAGCTCTCCGGTACGACGATTCCGGACGCCACCAGCGGCTTTCGCGCCCTGTCGCGCGATGCCGCGCTGAGGATGAACGTGCTGAGCAAATTCACCTATACGCTGGAGACCATCATTCAGGCCGGCAAGAAAAACATCGCCATGACCCACGTGCCGGTGGAGATCAACCCCAAACTGCGCGAATCCCGGTTGTTCTCCAGCAATTGGAGCTATATTAAAAAGTCGCTGGCCACGATCGTGCGCATCTACACCATGTACGAACCGCTCAAGATGTTCTCCTATATCGGCGGCACGATATTCGGCCTGGGTCTGTTGCTCGGGCTGCGCTTCATGTATTATTATCTCACG
>JAKJDB010000801.1 GCA_022706175.1 Candidatus Zhuqueibacterota bacterium
CTTGCGGTTCTCCACCACCTGATGGCGTATGGTGTTTTGAATGTAGGATCCGGGCTTGCCCAGTTCGGAGGGAGAGGGAATTTCAAAATCAGCCAGTATTTTATCAATCTCCTGCTCCGAAGCTTCCCATATTTTCTTTTTCATACGGCCGACGCTGGTATCTTCAAAAAAGAGATCCGGTCGATTGGTTGAAAGCCAGTTAGCCATAACAAACTCCTTTCCGGTTCAATGATTCAACCCCAAGGTTGAAAAGGACGGGATAAAAAGACGGCGCCCGTGGGCGGGTACGCTCAGGGCAACACGGTGATTTTGACTTCGTTGCGATCGGTCTGCAAAAGCCGAATGTTTGCCTCTGTTTCATCCAGTTTGATCTTTTTGGTGATGATCGGCAGCACATCCATGCCGGCGGCCATGCAGCTGATCACATTGGGAAAGGTGCCGTGGCCGGAATGGCCCTGTGCGCCCACCACGCAGGCGCGACGCACCTGAAACACTTCGCCGTTCATCGGAATGCGATCGTCCGCGCGGGCGACGATCACCACCGTGGCGTTCAACTGCCGGCCCTCCCAGATGATCCGTTCGATGTCCGGCCAGACCACGCTGGGCAGTCCGGTGGCTTCAAGGATCAACTTGGCGCCCATGCCTTCGGTGAGTTCCAGCACCGCATCAGCGGCATTGACCTGCGTGGGATCTATGGCATGGGTGGCGCCCATTGCCAGCGCCATCTCGCGTCGCGAGGCTGATGGCTCAGAGATGATCACCTTGGAGGCGCCGGATCGGCGCAGCACTGCGCAGGCGGCGATGCCCACAGGCCCGCTGCCCATGATCAATACGTTCTCTCCGGCGCGAATGCCGCCGCCGCGCTCGATGACCGCATTATAGGCCACGGAGGTCGGTTCCACCAAACTGCCGAGCAGGAACATCTTTTCCTCGCCGTACCGTTCGGCCAGAGCATCGATGCTCCACAGATAACGCGAATCCACTTTGATGTATTTGGCATAAGCGCCGTCGATGGAAAAGCCGATCTCCTGCAACTGCTCGCAGTGGTTGGGATAGCCGTCGCAGCAGGGCTTGCAATAGGAACACCACATCATCTCCTCGCTGCAGACCGCCTGGCCTTTGCTATATTTTTTTCCCGTGCGTTTATTGATCGCCTGGGCGCCGGCCTCGACGATGACGCCGGAAAACTCATGACCGAGAGTGCAGGGAAAAGCGGTCAGTCCGGGATAAAAGATATAGCCCTCCTTGTCCGACTGCAGCATATGCACATCGCTGCCGCAGATGCCGCAGGCCTTCACCTCGAGCAGCACTTCAGTGGGCCCGGGGACCGGAACCGGTTTTTCCGTCATCTCGATGCGCGGGTGACGCCAGACTTTGCTGCCCAGATAGGTCAGTTTGCCTTCAACATCTTTGGCACCGAGCTTAAAGCCTGGTTTTGGATCCCAGTCAGCATAAAGGGATACTGTCTTCATAGAATACTCCTTTCAAGTATTTATATAATTGAATATACAATTATAAATACATCATAATCAGGTAATAAGCACCAGCGCATTCGAATCAATTTTTCAATTAATTAAAAATCTTTAACGTTTACGATCGAGTTGGTATTCAGAGAATGGGTTGCAGCGGCTGCGATCTGCAACGCAGCGATGCCGTCACTGATCTTGACCAGCGGCTCCTTTTGTTCTCCCAGATTGTCGAGAAAATTGTTCAGCTGGCTCACGTAGGCTTCACCAAACCGTTCTGGGAAATAGGGAACCGTATCGTGCAGGACCCCCTGTTCGGTCAGCACAAGGATGGGGGTTTCGCGCAAATAGCCGGCTTGCAGAGCTCCCTTGGTGCCCTGGACCTCTGCCCGTATGTCGTAACCGTAGATGCCATTGCGGCTGATGTCGATTTCACCCAGCGATCCGCTGTCAAAGGTGAAGACCATCACCACGTTATCGGTGTCGTTGACCTCCTTTACCTGCGGATAGGCCAGCACACCGCCG
>JAKJDB010000062.1 GCA_022706175.1 Candidatus Zhuqueibacterota bacterium
ATTGGGTTTTTCAAATGTGCGGCATAAAGAATGGTTAACCCCAGACGGAGCTTGTCATGCAGGCGAAGGGGTGGGAATGAGAGATATTCCAGGAGATTGGACATGGAATAGAGCCTGCCATCGGCATAGAAGCCCGTTCTGGTCTCCACCCACTCCACTTCATCCGCGAGGTCCAATTCAGCGAGAAGGGAACGCGTATGGGTGTCAGAAAGCAGAATGACATGATAGAAGCGGTCCCAGGTTATAGACCCCAACTGCCATGCGCCGGCGAGACCACCCAGCTGTTCGGAGCCTTCCAGCAAAGTAACTCGCTGCCCCTGTGAAGCCAGTCGATGGGCGAGCGTCATGCCTAAAATGCCGCCGCCGACGACACCCCAGTGCTTGGCTTCAGATTTCATGTCTGGTCAAGGCGATGATCCGAATAGAAAAATGGTGCAACCGGTAAGGTCGCACCGTATGGCCAGCTTGAGGGCTTCTCCTAATGAATGAGCTTATAAGATAGCCCTGTCAGAGAATAAAACTTTTTCCGGTTACACGGTCTGAGTACAATCCACCAACCGTGATGAAAAATCCTGGTAGGTCCAAATGGCGCCGACCTCGCCGGCGTCTACAATGTTGCATCCTGTACAGCAGGTAGCCGCGAGTCGCTGTACTGTTGCAAAATCGATTCGATTGAAATCGTCCTTTGCGTAGCGATCATTCAAAAAGGCGATCAGGGCAGACAACTCATTCGCCACGCCACTCTCCACAGCTCGATAATGGTCATAAACCGCATGAATAAAAGCCTCCTCCGGCGTTTGGCTGCCTTTGCCGATTCCGCAGTAGCCGAAAGGAGCTCCGATGAAATCCGCGTGAGCGAAAAGGTTGCATCCGTCCACGATTCCCTGAACAGGAGCGGTTCTGAAGAATTCTTTCGCCGCCGCATAAGGTTGATGGGCGGTGCAAAGAATCACATAATCCGTTTTCTCCATCGCTGCACTCAAATCATTGGTGAAATAGGGCTGAAGGCCGTATTTCACCAAATTTTGATCTGATGGCTTTACAAAGGGATCATGAATGGTTACGCGACAGGATTTTCTCAGCAGCCCTAGTGCCAGCGCCAGAGTCGGTGAATTGCGGGTGTCCTCGGAATTAAAACGGTAAGCGGCACCGAGCAGGGCGATCGACCGGCCGGAGAGGTCCCCAAAGGCTCTTTCGGCCAATTTAATGGTTTCAAAAGGCGACTCATCGTTTATCGTTCGAGCCAGCAGAATCAAACTTTTACTGATGTCCGCCCCACTCTGAATTTTGCGCCACCACAGCAAGATGCCGTCTTTGGGCAGACAATGTCCGCCCACACCGATGGTCGGAATAAGCAGCCCTCCCCGTGGAATGCTGCCGGGATTACTGGAAGCGTCATCCTCTTGGGCCAGGAGTTCGTTAACACAGTCGCGCAGCTGATAAAAATTCACATCCTTTTGGTCGCAATATCGCGCCACCTCAGTGGAAAATGCGATCCGTACATCCCGATAAGCGTTCTCCAGGGTTTTGACGACCTCAGCGGTCATGCTGTTGGTGGGCAATAGCTTTCCTGCCGTCACGATATGAGAATAGAGCCGTTCGACTAATAGCGGCGTGACAGGATTTATACCCGCCACAATTTTGTCCGATGTCGTGACCCGCTCCACTAATCTTCCCGGCATTACGCGATTGGGACTGTTGCCTAAAAGCACATCGCAGCCATCCGATAAACCGTTTTGACCAAAGTACTCTTTTACCAACGTCGCCATGCTGGAAGGTGCAAGCGTAGATTCGATGATAATCAAAGGGAGTTTTTCTGCGGGTTTGCTTTTAAGGGCTCGAGTCAGGTCCTGCAGGGCGTCGAACAAGGGTGCATAGTCGGGTTCAAAGCCGTTTTTATCGGTCTGAACGCATACCAAAATTACATCGGCATTCGATAATTCAGAATAGTCATGGGAAGCGCGGAGCAAACCTTCTCCGACCGATTGGGCGACCAGTTCATCCAGAGAGGGCTCGATGCCTCCAATGGTCGAGCGTCCCGAATTGATCGCCCCCACCTTCCAGCCGGAGGTCGGAGAGTTGCGCTGAATAACGACCACCCGCGCCGGCGCTTCGGTGCCGATTTTAATTCTCGCCTGGGCGAGCAGGGCGGCCATTGGCATTCCCACGATGCCCGGTCCGATGACCCCGATTTTCGATATCTGCCAAGTGTTTAAAAGGTTATCGTTCCACACCCGCCAACTCGATTTTCGCGTTTCTCTGCAATGGCCTTGGTTTATCCATGAACTCGCGAAACCATAATTCCAGGCACAGAATGCCCCAGAGCTGACGTCCGAACTCTCTTTCGGATTGGATCAACCGTTGCACCTGGCGGTGATTGAAAATGCCTCGTGCCCGGCTGGTGTCAGAAAGCAGTATGTCATAAAAAAAATCTTTTGCCTGTTTTTTGGCCCAGAGATGCAGCGGCACGGGAAAGCCCATTTTATCCTTTCGCTCCAGGATGCGTCTAGGTAAAATATCTCCCACAGCTTTTTTAAGGATGTATTTGGACTCTGCCCCTTTAAACTTCATGGCAGGCGGCATGCTGGCGATCAGGTCGACGATACGACGATCTAAAAGCGGCACTCGCGACTCCAACGAGACCGCCATGCTCATTCGGTCTTCCACATGCAACAGAGCCGGAAGACTGGCCTGCATGTCAAAATGGGTCATCTTGTTATAATAGGATAGGGTATCGGGATGGTTGAACAGCTGTTGGAAGCGATGGAACAACCGTTCTTTATCGTAATGGAGCAAAAAATCTCGGGAAAAGAGTTCAGTCGTCCGGCCGTTGCGATCGATCAGGTGGAAATAGCGTCGGTCCATGGGCTCAAAGGCTTCCTGCCGCCAGAACTCCCTCGTCATCGGGATGTACTGCTTCAGAGAAGGCAAATTGGGAAGGATGGATTGGAGGGAGACGATATGCTCCCCCTCTTCATTGTTTTCAAAAATCGCCCCCTTGAGAGCCTGTTCCAGATAGGCGATGACATAGCGGGCATAGCCGCCAAAGATCTCATCGCCGCCCTGTCCGCCCAACACGGCCTTCACTTTTCCTGCAGCCAGCCGGGATACGAGATACTGCGGAAAAACTCCCGGCCCGGCGACAGGCTCATCCAGATGATAGATCAGTCGGGGCATCAATGCCATAAAATCATCAGCGGATCCAAAAATCTCGTTCATCTCGGCTTCACAGGCCCCGGCCACCTCTCTGGCGTAGGAGAGTTCGTTGAATTGCTCGCCTTCCCGGAAGGCTCCGGAAAAAGTACATATTCTTTTGGTCGACATTTTCGCCGCCAGAAGCGTGACGATGCTGGAGTCCATGCCGCCGCTGAGATAGGCGCCCACCGGCACATCGCTGCGCATCTGGATACGGACCGAATCCTCCAGCAATCTTCTCAACTCGAAAGCGAAATAGGCCTCTGAATGAAACGTATCTACCGTAAAACACGGCGCCCAATATTGCACCGTGCGCATTTTTCTATCACCACCATCGATCACCAGATAATGGCCGGGCAGCACTTTCTTAATGCCGTTAAAGAGTGTCAGATCGTCGAGAATAAATTGGAAAGTGAGATACTCCCCGATGATCGTATAGTTGGGTTCGGCGATAACAGCAGGGTGCAGGAGCAGCGCTTTGATCTCGGAGGCAAACAGCAAAACATCCTTATCTAAAAAGTAGTAGAGGGGTTTGATGCCAAAGTGATCGCGTGCGGCGATCACACGGCCCGTCGCCTTATCATAAAGAATAAAGGCGAACATTCCGTTCAGCCGTGCTATGAAGTCTAAATCATATTCCTCATACATTTTTAGGATCACTTCAGTGTCTGATTTAGTTGTGAACCGGTGACCTTTTCGGCTCAGTTCCTCGCGTAATTCGATATAATTATAGATCTCCCCGTTAAAGACGATCACCGAACTTTCACTGGCCATCGGCTGATGACCGGTGTCCAGATCAATAATCGACAACCGTTTATGACAGAGTCCCACCGGACCATCGATATAACACCCCTCATCATCGGGGCCTCGATGAGTGAGGGTATCGGCCATCGCCTTGAGCAGGCGGGAATCCATCGGCGAATCCGGCCTATTTATGATGCCAACCAGACCACACATATCGTATCCCATGCGTTGGACAGCTGGATTTATGTTCCATCCGCAGCCAGGAGGACCTTCAGGGTTCTCACAATTATTTTCACGTCCAGCAGAAGCGACCAATTTTCAGCATAATGAATATCGAGGCGGACCATCTCATCGAAGGAGGTCCGATTCCTGCCCGAAACCTGCCACAGGCCTGTGATCCCCGGCTTTACAGCGAGTATCCTGCGATAATGCCAATTTTTATAGTCGTTGACCTCATAGGGAATGGGCGGCCGCGGACCCACCAGGCTCATCTCGCCTTTCAGCACATTAAATAACTGCGGCAATTCATCCAGACTGGTCTTTCTCAAGAATCGGCCGAACGGCGTAATCCGTGGATCATTCACCAGCTTGAAAAAGGGATTTTGCCGAGTTCCCATGTTGATTTGATCGCGCTCGCCGGCGATCAATCGGCGCACATAGTCCCGATGGATGTTGTCCTCACTGGCGGTCACCATGGAACGAAATTTATGAAATATAAAGGCCTTGCCCTGATACCCGACCCGGCTTTGTTTAAAGAGAACAGGGCCACGCGAAGTGAGTTTCACCACCAGAGCGACTGCCACCATGATAGGAGACAGCAGCAGAATCGCCGTCAGGGAACCGAGGATATCCATCCATCTTTTAACCAGCTTTTGCAACACGACGATATATCTGTGAACCAGCTCATTGTCTAGAAAGAACAGTTTTTCCATCGGCATGGTCACCAGCGGTCCATTATAGCTGCTGATGCACAAATTGAGATTGCTTAAATAGGTCCTTTTAAAAGTCATTTCGCTGATTTTGCCGGATGCGGCAGAGGATTGTGACATGACCGGAGACGGTTGACTTTCTCGGCCGTCCTCCAATTCGACCTTTTCGCTTTTTCTTTCCGGAAAGGATAAAATTTTGATGGAAAAATCGCTGGGATCCATTCGGCCGCCCGATGAATAATGATCCCTTATTTTTTCAACGATCCGCCGGCAGGCGGACTGCGCCCCAGCGGGATCCGCATCAAACAGGATCATTAGAACCACCGAGCGGCTGTAGATGGAAATCATGTCAGTGGAACGGATGGTCCGGCAGATCAATTTGGCGACGTCATCGATTCGGAGTTTCTGCGACGGCCCTTGTTTGTCAATCAGATTCTGGACGCTGAAATAAACGGTCGATGATTTGTAGCCTTCTCGTTCCGATCTTCGTTTCTCGACTGCCATTCGCTGCTTCAGCTGGTCGAGGGAGCACAAGTTGATCGCCCGTCGGCCTGATTTCATCAAGCCCAACTTGCGGATTTTTTTCAAATCTTGAAAAAAATCAACATGCGTTTTCACAGGGTCACTTGCCCTTTCGCCGGGTCCGCGGCCAAACGGCGGACACAGCAGGAGTAATGGAATATGCTTTTGCTACAGCTCCGCCCTCTCAGTCACATGAGCCTGAAGGTGGAAAAAAATTAAAAATAGATAATAATCCTAACGAGAGGCGGTGAACAGCTCTGTTGGAGCAATCCGCTCACCTTCATCAAGAGAAATAAAACATGGTTCCAGCATTCGCTCGGTAAAAAAGGTGTTCTATCTATTCACATGAAGAACTGACTTTTTGTTAGTAAGCAAGGACTTACGATCCGCCTCTGCCACCACCAGCCACTCGGATGTGTTCGAATGGCGAGCGTCAGCCGTGGAGGTCCTGTGCTCAAGCATGAGCGGAGGCACTTTGGACTGATTTCTTCCCCGAGTAATAATAAAAATTTTTATAATAGCCGTAACGGTTTTTCAGATCGACATCGTTCAGAAGTGTGCCGATAATTTCAATCCGGCTGTTTTCCAGTATTTTTTTCGCCTTCGCAGCCATTTCATAGGTGGTTTTTCCGGATCTCAGAACCAACAACACACCATTTACTTTTTTGCCGATGATGACGGGATCGGTTACCGCGATGACCGGAGGGGCATCGATGATGATCAATTGATAAGCCTCGTGAAGCCGGACGAGTAGATCTTCCATTCGTTTTGATTTCAACAGTTCTGAAGGATTGGGAGGAGGCGTTCCGCTGGTCAACACGGAAAGGGAATGGGAAGAAATGTCAGAGTGGAAGCTCTGAATATACGGATTCGGGTCCATTGCCTTATCCGCCAAAAAATTGGACAATCCCGGCGATTGATCCATCTTGAGCGCGTTGTGAATCATCGGCCGCCGCAGGTCGCAATCGATCAGAAGTGTTTGTGTTCCCTCCCGGGCGTAGAACTGCGCGATATTCAGCGCGGTCAGGGTCTTGCCTTCCCCGGGCGATGAGCTGGTCACCAGGACCGATTTAAGAGTTTTATCCGGATTGAAAAACGAAAGATTCAATTGCAGGGAGCGATAAGCCTCAAAGATGTGGGATTGGGGTACAACGCTCGATATGGTTTTCGTCAGATACAGATCACTCGGATTTTGCTTTTTTCCGAACCGGTGCAGTGCTCCGTTGGAGGCGATCTGAGGAATGGCGGCGAGCACAGGCAGGTCGAGAAATTTTTCAACATCCTGCTCGGATTTCAGCGAATTATCAAGGGCATGCAATAAAAAGGTAAGGCCTATGCCCAGAGAGAGTCCCAGCGCCAGAGCAAGCGAGAGGGTTTTCCTTTTTTGCGGCTTGATCGGTTGAGCCGGCAAATCGGCATAATCGACCACCCGAACATCGCCCACTTTGCCGGCCTCGGTGATGCGGGCCTCCTCACGCTTTTCTAAAAGAAGAGAGTAGATCTTGTCGTTCACCTCCTTGGTGCGGATGAGGCGCGCCAGCGCCAATTCCTGCTTGGGCAGTGTCTGCAATCTGCTGTTCTGTTCAGTCAGCGTATTGAGGAGTCCCTGTTCACGGGCTTTGTAACTTTCCAGTTCCACTTCCAGGGTGATCGATTCCTGCAGGAGATTACGAATTTGCGACAGCGGATCAGCCAGATTTTCCCGCACGCCATTTTTCATCAGCTCATCAATCAATTCCCGCTTGGTTCGATTGATTCTATCTTTGAGCGATGCCAACGCATTCTGTTTATCCGGTCCTTCCTGCTGCTGCAGCTCGGCATATTGCCGCTCCAAGACCATCAGCTCGCTCTTGATCTGTTGCACCGCCTGATTGTCGGAGACCACCAGCGAAGGCAGCAGCTCTTGCTTTTTCTGTTCGATGTACCGTTTACGCTGCTCCAATACCTCCCTTTCCGTTTTTGCCTGGTTGTAGGCGACCTCCACATCCGTCAGACTGGAAAGAACCTCAGAGGAGGCTTCACTCAGTTTGATCCAATCGTTTTGTTCCTTGAAACTCAGCAGCTCTTCTTCCGCCTTGCCCAACTTGTCCTGAAAAACGGATATCTGACTTTCGACGAAATTCCGAATATTGGATATCTCTTTGCGATTCTTTTGCAGGAACCAGTCGATGATGTGATCGACATACGCGTCGGCTATGGTTTTGGCCACGATCGGATCGCTGGCCTGAACCCTGATCTTTATGATGTCCGCTCCGCGCACATTCTGAACATCGAGATTGTTCATAATCGTAGCAGCGATAAATTTCTCTCGTGAAAAATTAGCAGGCGGGCGTTCCGGCAATTTAAACGTTTTAGCTATCTCTTCAGGCAGACTCTTTGCTACTTCATTGGCCAGGGACCGGCTCTTGATCTGCTCAAGCATGTTCAAAATGGCGCTTTTGCTGTAAAAAGACTGTCCCAGATCAAGCAGAAAGGCCGTGTCGTTCGTCTCCTCATAAATAATGGAGGCTTCTGTTTCGTAGATGGGAGTGACGGTCATCAGCCAGATAAGGGCTGGAATTAAAATCGCTACAGTGCAAAGTGCGATCAGCCATTTTCGTCTGTACACTAAATGAAAATAATCAACCAAAGCAGATCCCTGGTAATATCCCAGATCGCTGGGCTGATCAAGTTGCCTGCTCGTTGAAGAGGGAGTGTCGTCCGGCCTGGCTTTCCGGCGTTCGCCCGGCGACTCGACCCGCGGCTCTGAAGATCTATCAAAGGCAAAATACTCCTCGCCGGACCTATCCGACTGGCGGTCCTCGTGCGATCTGATCAGATGCTCAAAGTTCCTGTTGTGTAAAAAATGTATCTCATCCATGTCAGAACATTATTCTCCCCGATGAGGAATGGGACTGAGCGATGCCATGCAAACTCGATCAGGTAAAAGTCGTTGCTCCCTCCACATCCAATTTGCATTCTGATAATCCAGCATTTGATTGCAGTCGCCGCTGCAGACATTCTCAAGCCTGCACGGACGGCAGTCATCCCCGCGGATCACGGCCAGGGCTTCCAGAATAAAAACAGCCACAGCCATTCCGTGAATCGCCTGGATTAGCCGAATTGCCAGCTCAGAGACTTGCCGAGTCCACTGACAATTCATTAAAACAAACAATTAACATTAGTCTAATAGATAATCCGTCCCCACACTGGTGAAGCTGAATCACAACTGCGGAACGCCGATCAGTGGTACCGACGTCTTCTCACGGTAAAAGGACAGGAATAGAGTGGCTATTCGAATCCCTGGGCATTCAAAAATCAGCTGGCGAAAAGTTTAAATTGGGTGCGTCAGTCCATTTTGCTGCATTACGATGGCGTGGCGTGGCGTGGATTCAACGAACAGAGCCATGGGCTCCTCCTCTACCCAGGACATTCGGTGAATGTATAAAATACCCTTCGTTTGTAAGGTAAATTATTCAATGCATAAAGTCAAGACATTTCTACATAACCTCAGGTAGAGACCGTCAGCCGTACATACGATCAGGCAACCGGCAGAAAAACAGGCCACTCTTTGCCCGAGCCGCTTCAATTATCATCTCGAGTCACATCGATCAGGTAATACAGGGTGGCCAGTGCCGATGCGTCCCGAACAAAATTAAAGAATTTGCTCCAGCTCAGCTTCTTCTCGGGAATAAAAACGACGTCACCAGGCACGACAATCGGGATGGATCCGAAGCCCTTGGAAGCCATGAGTTCCTTAATATTGATCGACACCTCACGTGAATCCTGACCGGTAAAAGAGACGATCTTGACCTTTTTCAGGCTGGCGTTCTCAGTGGGTCCGCCGGCCAAAAAAATAACGTCCAACACAGTGCTCTTGAAAAAAACCTCATAACTTCCAGGATTTTCAACTTCCCCAAGCACCTTGACATTTGTCGCCAGGGGATTGCCCGGCACTACAACGGTGTCGTCGTCCTTGAGCAAAGGCAACATGGCAGGATCGCCCTGGAGATAAAATTGCTCCATGTTTACCAGTTGTTCTGTCTCTTCGCCATCTTCCTTGCTGATCAGCCTGATCCTGGCGAGCTGGGCGCCTGGAATGAATCCGCCTGCCGCTCCGATCGCACCCTGCAAGGTGGCGGTGTTAGCTATCTGATACAGCCCCGGCCGTGCCACCTGGCCTAATACATTAATTTTAATAGGATAGCTTTCACTGAATCGCACCATCAACAGAGGTGTA
>JAKJDB010000802.1 GCA_022706175.1 Candidatus Zhuqueibacterota bacterium
GCGGGCAGAGCGGCAACGTCTGGAAGATCCGCTTCGTGCCGGATCAGACCGGCGCTTGGACCATGACCACGGTGAGCTCGCAAGCGGAATTGAACGGCAAGAGCTACAGCTTTCAGGTGGAGCCGTCATCACAAACGGGGTTTCTCCGCTATGTCGGCGGCTATTATCTCAAGTTTCTCGACGGCCCCTATTGGTTCAAGGCCGGGGTCGATGACCCGGAGGAGTTTCTCGGCGAGACGGTCTTTGGCGGCTGGACGCAGAAACGCGTGCAGGTCGACCATCTCGCCGCCAAGGGCGTCAATTCCATGTACATTATTCTGCTGGATTACCCCGGCGACAGCGGTTTGGTTTTTCCCTGGCTCACTGTCAACGATCAGACCCGCTATGATATCGACAAGATGCGGAGATGGGAGAGCATGTTCGACTATATCCGCAATCGTAACATGGTTCTGCATCTGGTGCTGGAGGATGACGGTGCGCTTATTCCGGCTAATCGCGAAAATTTTTACCGCTATATGATCGCCCGCTTCGGTCATCACACCGGATTGATCTGGAACCTGCGCGAAGAGTACAATGAACGCTATTCTACGACTCAGGCGGTCAATTACAGTTTGCTGCTGCAGGAGCTGGATCCCTATGATCATCCCATCGCGGTGCACAACGTGAATGCGCCGGTGGATTGGTATCTGCGCGCTCAGGTCTTTTCCGCCACCAGCATTCAGACCGAGCTGCCGTCAGCCACGCTGCCTCCGCGGCAATTCAACGCCATGGCCCTGGAATGGCGCCAAGCGGCTCAGGACGCCGGTCACCCGTTGATGATCTCTTTTGACGAGACCGGCAAAATCAGCTCCAGCGACAAGGACCGCAGCAATGTGCGCAAGATGACCTGGTGCCTGGCTCTGGCGAACGCGCAGTGCGAACTGCATGTCTGGCCTCTGGCCGATTATGCCGAGTTCGACAGTCTGTGGAATGATCTGAATCATTTAAAAACGTTTATGCTCGGAGTGCCTTTTTGGGAGATGCGGCCGGAAAACGGTCTGGTGTCGCCGAACGCCGTAGCCATGATTCGCGCCGGCCATGAGATCGTGGCCTATTCCATCGATGGTCTGCCGGTTGCGGTGGATCTATCCGGTCAACAGGGGGCTTGGAGCTGCGAATGGTATCACCCGCGCACCGGCCGGCGTGTATCCGCAGCGGCGGTGCCGTCCGGCGGCGTGGTGACCCTGACGCCGCCTTTCGGCAGCGACGCCGTGTTCCATCTGGTGAATACAATGCCCGACGAACCGGCTGCGGCTGAGAACGTGGCGATCGAAAATCTGCAGCCTTCGCGCTATCGGGTTTCGCAGCTGCATAAAGACAGCACCTATTACGTCGACCGGACGTTCACTCTTATCGATCTGCCGGATGCGCTGCGCGGCCTCTCCTGCATCAAGACGGCCAACGACGACAAGAGCAATGCTGATTCGTCGTTCATCTCTTTTTCCGTGGATCGGCCGGCCAACATTTTGATCGCCTATGATTCGCGGGTGGATGCCAGGCCGGAGTGGCTGAGCAAAAATTTTGTCCTGACCGACTGGTCCATCGGTGTGTCGGACAAGGGCGCTTATCTGCGGCTGTGGAATCGCACGGTGGCTCCGGGGATGGTTCGGCTCGGCGGCACCGCCGCGCCGGGATTCGCCGCGAGCAGCAGCTACAGCGCGTACTTTGTCGTCATTCAACCCTACCTGGGCGCAGAATCGGATCCCTACCCGCCGAGCGCGCCTCAGGGGGTGCAGATTTTCAAGGTGGATCCTTAAATCAGCAGTGGCGTCGTCCGGCGGCCGTGTGTTAAGTAGGATTTTTTGCAAGTATCACGATGAAAAATGACCGGTGGTAATAACAACGGGAGTCGTATGATACCCCCTTCTCTGTTGGCTGAATGTTATACTGTGCCCTTTTGGCAAAAGCGGTTGTGCCCGGAGACGCCGGATCGCCCTGACTGGCAG
>JAKJDB010000803.1 GCA_022706175.1 Candidatus Zhuqueibacterota bacterium
TAGACCGTGCCGCAATGGCGTATCCTGATGGGCAGCCCGGCCCCGGTGCGCAGAGTGTCGGACAGGATCCGCACACTCGCTGGCCTGTATTCGATCAGAAAAGAACTCTCGTTCAGTTTAGTATACTGGATATCGTTCTCGATGCAGAGCGCTGCTCCGCCCTGTACGGCAGAAAGGGTTAATAAAGTATAGATCGCGTTTGCGCCGGAAACGCGTATACTTTTTTTAATCACTGTGGCGCGCTCTCCTCCGTGCTGGTGCGAACAACCACGAATTTCCCGGTTTTATTGCCTATGTCGCTCTCGATCGCATAGAGATAGACACCGGTGTAGATCAGCTGATTGTATTCTGTGACCTGATTCCACGCCTCCTCCGAAGTCCCGTCCGTGTGATGGATGGTTTTCACCAGATCTCCGCTCATGGTGTAGATTTTTATCGTACACACCGGCGGAATGTTGATGAACAGGAGTTTGTTGGGCTCCCCAGGCCAGTTGTAATTGACGGAGAGATCATGGTATGGATTGGGCACCACCTTGATGTTGTCCAGATTCGCTACAGGCGTTTTAGTCAGATAGGGGTGCACCGGCTGATTGCGTTGCATCATGTTCCAGTATTTGCCGGATTCCAAACTTACGCCCGGCTGTTCCCAGTTTTGCGTGCCGTCGTCATAGGCGGTGACATAATAGTAATAGGCAAAGCCGCGTTGCACAGAGGTGTCCCGAAAGGTGGTGGTGACCGGGATGCCGCTCTTACCGCCGCATTCCCAGATTTTGTTAAAGGTGGTGTCATTGCGGCCGATGGTCCGATAAACACGGTAGCCGGCGAAATCATTCACCTTGGTGTCAAAGTCCGGTTCCTGGGACACATCAGACCATTGCAGGATGACGGATTTCTCGCTGGCCGTAACCGTCAAGTCCGGCGCCGGAGGGGGATCCGGGATATCGTACGGATTACGCCCCAGCTCGAGATTGCGGAAGTAGCGCTTGGTCGCCGCCCCGAATACTTTGTGCAGCGAGTCTTTGCCCGTGGCCAGCAGCAGGTTTTTCTCTTCGTCGGTGATGCCGTTGCCGCCCTGACGCTTTTCCCACCATTGCAGTCCATGCTGAGCACATTTATCAATGCCCAAGCCATTGACCGCCACCAGCATGATAAAACGAACATCGCTGTTGTAGGGCATCTCATAGGGGCCCACGCAGATGTAAGGGTTGGGTCTGGCGACATTGATGGGATCATTGGGTTCGGTGAAGCCCATCTCCTGTGGACTGGCCATATGGTTGCCGGTAAAGAAAAATTGATAGGCATCGTTCTGAGTCACGAAGCGGACATCGCCGGGCCGCCAAACGGTGCTGAAAGGCTGGCTGAGATCGTTGCTTTCGTCCGCGGGGCTTTTATCCGCATGTAGAAAACCCATGCCAAAATACTGCGGCGAGAGAAACCGTCCGTGGCCGGGCGTCTGTTCGTTGAATCCGCTGTTCTCATCCGGATCGCCGGTATCATCTACGCCCGTTTTTTTGTTGTTGTCTCCATCCCATACCATGAACATGCGCAAAGAGTCGGCGCTGCGATTGCCGGCCGGTCGCAGCGGCGTGCCGCCGCCGAGATAGTCCAGATAATTTTCACCATAGTATTCCACCCAATCATCGTTGTTGGCCTCCCAGATGGCGCCGTTCTGCGTGGCGCCTTCAAAGCTCACGCAGGGTTGCATGGTGTAGGCGAAGCAGACGTTGTGCAGCACCTGGTTGCGGTATTCCAGCCTGTTCTCATCGCCCAGAGCGTTGCCGTTGTTGATGGCGGTGAACTCCACCAGCATGTAACTGTCGGCGTTTTTGCTGGCATAGGCGTACATTTTTTGCTGTACCGTGATGCCGGTCTCCCATGAAAAACGGATCAGCAACATCACGTCAGAAGGAAGGGTGGGATCGATTTCATCATAATCCTGCCTGGGCGCCTGCACCACTCCGTCGACCGTTGTCACAGGCGGTTT
>JAKJDB010000804.1 GCA_022706175.1 Candidatus Zhuqueibacterota bacterium
GACGTCTCTGCACGCCTCAGCGAAATCGCCTGCGCAGAAAAAGGCCTATCTCGTCGCCACCTCTCATCTCGACACCCAATGGCGCTGGACCATTCAGACCACCATCCGGGATTATATTCCGAACACGCTGCGGGGAAATTTTGCTCTGTTGGAACGATACCCTGAATATGTGTTCAATTTCGAGGGCGCCTTTCGCTACATGCTGGCCAAGGAGTATTATCCGCAAGAGTACGCCAGAATGGCCGACTATATTCGAGCCGGCCGCTGGCATGTGACCGGCAGCAGTGTGGACGCGTGCGATGTGAACATTCCCTCCCCGGAATCGCTGATCCGCCAGGTGCTCTACGGCAACGGTTTTTTTCAACAAGAGTTCGGTAAAACCAGCTGTGATATTTTCCTTCCCGACTGTTTCGGTTTTGGTTACGCTTTGCCCTCCATCGCCAAGCACTGCGGCCTGGCCGGCTTTTCAACGCAAAAGCTGACTTGGGGGTCTTCCGTCGGCATTCCCTTCGGCATCGGCCTCTGGCAAGGAGTCGACGGCAGCACGCTCATTGCCGCGCTGGATCCCGGCGCCTATGTGTCGGATCTGACGCAGGATCAGAGTCGTGACTCGGTGGTGGAACGGGCGATCGATCGGCAATGGCAGCAGTCCGGTCTGGCCGCAGCCTACCGCTATTATGGAACCGGCGATGTCGGCGGCGCGCCCAGCGAAGGGTCGGTGAAATGGATGGAAAAAAGCCTGCATTCCGATGGGCCCATCACCGTCGTCAGTGCGTCGGCGGATCAGCTTTACCGTGAGCTGTCGCCCGAACAGCAGCAGGCGCTGCCCCGCTACAACGGCGAGCTGCTGATGACCGCGCACGGCACCGGCTGTTACACCAGCCAAGCGGCGATGAAGCGCTGGAACCGCAAGAACGAATTGCTCGCCAACGCCGCTGAGCGCGCGGCCGTGGTTGCCGATTGGTTCGGCGCCGCCCGATATCCGAAGGAGAAATTGAACGAGGCCTGGGTGCGTTTCCTCTGGCATCAATTTCATGATGATCTGACCGGCACCAGTCTTCCGGAGGCGTACGAGTTTTCCTGGAACGACGAGATCATCAGCGCCAATCAGTTTGCCGCCGTGCTCGAACACAGCGTCGCGGCAGCGTCCCGCGTCCTCGATACTCAGGTTGCAGGGAGCCCCATCCTGGTGTACAATCCGCTGAGTTTCGACCGCCAGGACGTGGTGGAGATCACGGTGCCGCGGGAAGGAAACAAGCCATACGCCCGCATTTTCGATCGTGGCCGGGAAGTGCCGTCGCAGGTGCTGTCGGCCACTGCTACGGCTCTGCGGATGATCTTTCTCGCCCGAGTTCCTTCTGTGGGTTTCAAAGTATACAGCCTGCGCTACAGCGACACGCCCTATCATGAAGCCTCGGAGCTCCAAATCTCTGCCAGCCGACTGGAGAACAAACGCTATCGCCTCACGCTCAACGCCCGGGGTCAAGTGGTCTCTGTGCGCGATAAAAAGGCCAACCGGGAATTGCTGGCTGCGCCCCTGCATCTGCAGCTCCTCAACAACACTTCGATCGAGTGGCCCGCATGGGAGGTGATGTACAAGGACCTATCCGCCCCGCCCAGGGCCACGGTGGACAGCCCGGCGCAGCTGACGGTTGTGGAAAATGGGCCGGTGCGCGTTTGCCTGCGAATCACGCAGAAAAAAGACAGCTCCACATTCATCCAGGACATCAGCCTTGCGGCCGGCGAAGCGGGCGATCAGGTTCTGTTCTCTCTTGCCCTGAACTGGAACACGCGGGGCACTTTGCTCAAGGCCGCTTTCCCTCTGAGCGTGCGCAACGAAAAAGCGACATATGATCTCGGCGTCGGCGCCATCGCCAGGCCCACCAACAGCGAAAAGCTGTATGAAGTGCCGGCACAGCAATGGGCGGATCTGACCGATGCCGGCGGCGGGTATGGTGTGGCGGTGTTCAACGATTGTAA
>JAKJDB010000805.1 GCA_022706175.1 Candidatus Zhuqueibacterota bacterium
CAACCAAGGAGCATAACAATGAATCACCTCGTTATCGCCTCCCTGCCTCTGTTTTTGCTCGGCTTTTTCAGCACAACCGGAAAAACGGTTATGATCACCCAGGCGCAAAATCAGGGCAAAGTCAGAGTAAAAAAGGATGCAAGTTTTCAGGTGCTGTTGAACGCCAACCCGACGACAGGGTTCGATTGGCGGATCCTCTCCTATGACAGCACCATTATAGAAGTCAAACACAAAAGCTTTATTAAAAGCGACACGCAGCGAATGGGCGCACCGGGAAAACAGGTGTTCAAGTTCAAAGCCATCGCCGCCGGCGCCACCGACCTGCGGTTGATCTATGTGCGTCCATGGGAAAGGGCAACTTCCGAAGCGGACAGCTTTCGCGTACAAATCATTGTCCCAAGATAGCCGTACTGAAAAGCCGGGCGCATGGGGCGCCGGATAGTTTTTCAGTCGAACGTGTAGGAGGACTTATGAAAAAGCGCGTTCTCAGGGCCTTTGTTTGCCTGGTCGTCTGTTGTTCCTGGTCCCAGGCCCAGCGTTTGGATGAGAGCCAGGCCCCCACGCAGGTGCGCAAAGTGCTGGGGCAGTTGCGTCTCGCCATCGAGAAGGAAAAGCTGAATTTTACCGTCGCGTACAACCCGGCGCATCGCTTCACCATCGACCAGCTGTGCGGCCTTCGGGTGAACAAGGCCGGAAATTGGCGGCAACAGGCCAAAGAGAGAAATCTGCTCAAGGTGAAGCCCATCACTTTGAAATCCGGCGGCCTGGGCGCCGGGCTGCCGGCGACCTGGGATTGGCGGTCCCACGACGGCGTCACCCCGGTGAAGGATCAGGGCGGATGCGGCAGCTGCTGGGCCTTTGGCTCCATCGGCGCGCTGGAGTCGCTGCTGGCGATCAAATCCGACACGCTGGTGGATCTTTCGGAACAGCAGCTGGTCTCCTGCAACGGCCTGGGCTATGGCTGCGGCGGCGGCTGGTGGGCTTTTGACCTGCTGATCACCCCCGGCGCTGCGCTGGAAACCGATTTCCCCTATGTCGCTGCCGACGTAGCCTGCGGCGGCCCTTATACCTTTCCGTTCAAATTGAGCGGCTGGGCCTATGTGGACGGCGATGACCAGGTGGCGGCCACCGACAAACTGAAACAGGCGATCTACACCTATGGCCCGGCGGCAGTGGCTGTGTACGTGGGTGAGGCGTTTCAGGCCTACAGCAGCGGCGTGTTTGATAAAGACGAGCTGCCCGGCGGCGGCTTTCTCAGCTGCGCTCCCTCCTCAGACGTGAATCATGCCGTTCTGCTGGTGGGCTGGGATGACAGCAAAGGCGCCTGGATCCTGCGCAACTCTTGGGGAACGGGCTGGGGCGAAAGCGGGTACATGTACATCAAGTATGGAATCAACAACGTGGGGTTTGCCGCAACCTGCGTGTATTAAACGGACAGGAATGGAATGGGAAAGACATGCCAAGGACCAGAAAGACCGAACCGATTCGACATATCATGAAATTCGGCGGCTCCTCCCTCGCCACTGCCGAAAGAATCCGCCACGTCCTCGAGCTGGTGCAGGCCGGCTGTGCCGCCCACGGACCGGTGGCAGTGGTCTGCTCCGCCCTGGGCGGAGTCACCGATTCGCTGATACAGGTTGCCGAGAGCGCAGCGCGCCACGAGGCGCAGTATGCGGAGCTGCTGGACAAGCTGGAAGACCGCCACCTGGCGGTCCTGCGCAGCCTCAGCGGCGGACAGTTGCCGGAAGCCGCCCAGCTGATGGAAGATCTGCAGGCGCTGCGCGAAGTGGTGCAGGGCGTGTATTGGGTCAAAGAGCTCACCAGCCGCAGTCTTGATTTCATCCTCAGCTTCGGCGAACGGCTGTCGTGCCGCATCATTGCAGAAGCCGCAAACCGTGCCGGATTGGACGCGGTGATGGTGGACAGCCGCCCCATCATCAAGACCGACGATCACTTTGGCGCCGCGGCCGTGCTGATGG
>JAKJDB010000806.1 GCA_022706175.1 Candidatus Zhuqueibacterota bacterium
AACAGAGGGAACGTCCGCATTCCCACATCTGTGTTTTTGGTCAGTGGAGCAAGATCGTAAAAAAAGCTGTCCTTAAAACCGGCCTGCCGGACCTGGTCTTTCAAGACCGCTCGATCAAAACCTTTGTGGCCGGTAAAGCCCTCACCATGAAACGAACCGTCTTCGACATCCAGATCGACCACCGCCAGATAGCCGCCGTCGGCTAACCGATCATAGAAACGTGTGAGCAGACTCAACGTATAGTCCACATGATGAAGCGTCATGGAGGTAAAAATCAGCTGGAACACCTGCTGTGGAGCCGGATCGGTCGCCAGATCCAGTTTCAGACAGGTCATATTAGTCACCCCGGCCTGGTTGATCTTTTCCTGCAGCACGGAGAGCATACCGGAAGAGCTGTCCGCCATCACCAGATGGCCGAGAAACGGCTGCAGTAAAAAACCGACCAGGCCTGTTCCGCAACCGTACTCCATGGCGGTCCATGTTACATTCAGGGGCACATGGCTTTGAATACCCCGTGCGGCGTCCTGCGCCCTGATCAACCGTTCTGGATTTTCGTCCCATTTAGCGGCGCGCTCATCGAAAGAGTTCATCCCTTATTCCTTTTAATCCTTGTCTTGTTCAGCTGGCCTGTTGCCACGAATGTACGCCGATCACGCTGAGTTCTTTCAGCAACCCACGACCTCTCCATTTTACCGATTTGATTTGATAAATGCAAGCCCATCATGTTTTTCCTGAGCTGCCCGGAACGCCCTCTTCCGCTGTCCCCGTAGTTCCAAAGACCTCCTGCCCCTGCATGAGGCCGGCGGCAATCAGCGCTATTTTTCGTTGCTTGCTTATCGAGATGAAAATGGTTATTTTATTCCGTTGACTAACCAAAAAAGAAAGACTGGAACATGAGCCATCGTCTCACCTGGCCCAATCGCATCACTCTGTTGCGCGTCGGGCTTTTATTCGTGCTGGTGTTTTTAATTTACAACCAATTCATCTGGGCCCGGCTGTTCGCCGCCCTGCTCGCCATCATCGTCATCATCATGGACTGGCTTGACGGCTTTCTGGCGCGCAAGCTGCAAGAGTCCACCGCCTTGGGCAGTGTGCTCGACATCGCCGGGGATCGTGTGGTGGAAAACGTACTATGGATTTGCCTCGCGGACCTGCGTCTGATCGGCATCTGGATTCCCATTGTGGTCATCTCCCGCGGCATTTTCACCGACAGCATCCGCAATTACGTCATCAAATTCGGCTACACCGGCTTTAACGAGAAAACCATGATGCGCAGCGGCCTGGGGCGATTTCTCACCGGGTCCCCGATCATGCGCACCGGCTATGCGGTTCTCAAAGCTTTGACCTTTGGCTCCTTATTGCTCTTCTCCGGACTGGCCAAAGTGCACCGCTATTGGACCTCGATTCCATCCGCTTGGATTCAATTCGGATTAAAAACCGGCGCCCTGTTGGCCATCGTAACCGCGGCTGTCTGTCTTTTACGCGGCATTCCGGTGATCATAGAGGGCGTACGCCTGATTCAGGAAAAGGAGGTCCCGCCTGCGGCCGATCATTCTGCTGGACATTGACGGCACTCTGCTTCCCCGCAGCCTGGAACAATGGTTTCTCTGGCATCTGCTGAAAACCCGCCGGCTGAACGTCATCGGCTTGATGAAAAATCTCATTCTGCTTTTGCGATGGCCGGTGCGGGCGAAAAACAGCAAACTGTTCTACCTGCGGGGACAGGCCGTGGACCAGGTTCAAGGCTGGATCGAGGAGGCCTGGAGTTGTGAAATCAAGCGCCATATCTACGCCGGCTGGGGCCCGGCCATTGAATGGCTGAAATCCCGTGACGCCCATATCCTGCTCTTAAGCGGCACGCCGAGACCACTGGCCCAACCGCTCATGCGTCATTTTCAGATCAGCGATAGCCTCTGCGCAGAACCGGAAATCGTCGACCAGCGCTACACCGGTCGGTTGCTGCGGCCGCACCCTCGATC
>JAKJDB010000063.1 GCA_022706175.1 Candidatus Zhuqueibacterota bacterium
TAAAGCCGGATGTAAAAAAAACGTAGAAAAGGAAAAGAGAAAGGTGGAATGTAATCTGTGAAAGATCCTGCGCCCGGTTGTGAACAGGGACAGGACGTCTATCGGACTCATAGTATCACCCCAGGAAGCGATGGAACCGCCTTGCGCAAAAATAATGTTGCGTTGCGGTCCATTGAAATAGAAACAGCCACGGACCATGATGAATCATGGCATGGACTAGCCGAACTGCCGGTTTAGAGACTTTGCCGAGTCACCCGTCAGTCCCGGTAGAACGCACCTTACCCTCCTCGAAAATGGACGCACGATAGCCTTATGGACGATCTGTGCCACTGTCTGAGAAAAACGGTGCGCTCTTGTCGCATAAAAACAGTACAACTACACACGAGTCGCTCATAAACCGAGCGGCTGGTTTCTTCCGATAAAAATGGTAAATGGAGCTGCGTCTGACCTCACTGTTGCCAAGCACGGCGTGGGGGGGAAAAAGGGACCCTCTTTTTCGGGCTGATTTCAACCCGGCGCCGAAGCGCTTTTAGAGAATACCCGCTTTTAAATATAGAGACTGAAAACAAAAAAGTCAAGACTTTTTTATTTTCCCATAGCCTTTCAAACCCCATATCGATTCCGCGATGCCATCGAACGGACTCACCAAGGACCTCCTTTTACGCACAAGCCGCCTGTTTCTTAGCGGCCATTCGCTCGTGAACCGCTTGCTTTTATTAATAAAATGACGTATTTTGTACTGGCGATGGAGTTCGCCTTAACCGCGTTTACGCTGATGACTCCTGCTTTTTTCACAGGAACTGTGCAACGAGCAGGAGTTTTTTTATTCCAGTCAGCAGGCCGGAAAACCTTTCGCAACGGACATTTTTCCTTTCATCACGGGTGACATGTGTACAACCTCTTTTTAATCGGCGTCGGTGGTTTTATCGGTACGATCCTTCGTTATATCCTGAGCGGATTGATACAGGGGGTAATGAAAGATGCCTCCTTTCCCTACGGGACGCTGTTCGTCAACCTCATCGGCTGCTTTGCCGTGGGCTTCCTGTCCTACCTTTCCGAGAATTACGGACTTTTACCCGGCGCCCAACGTCCATTCGTGTTTATCGGCATACTGGGCGGATTCACCACTTTTTCAACCTTTATGAATGAAAGCATGCACCTGGCTATGGATAAGGAGGCGCTCATGACCTTTCTGAACATTCTACTCCATATCGTTCTGGGCATGATGGCCCTGTGGCTGGGTCGCTTGATCGCTTATAAATCGTGGAGGTGAACCATGCTGACGCCTTCGGATGGATATCTGTTGCGGATTTTTTTAGGCGAATTGGACAGGTACCAACACCGCCCCTTGTACGAATGGATTGTGATGCAGGCGCGTGATCTGGACATGGCGGGCGCTACGGTGATACGAGGGATCATGGGATTTGGTCCCAAGACCCGGACCATTCATTCTTTTAAAATAGAAAGGCTGTCCGAGGATCTGCCGATCGTCATCGAGATCGTCGATACGATGGACAAGATTGAAAGCTTTTTAAAATATATCAGCTGGTTCTTGAAAGATGGTCTGGTTACCGTAGAAAAAATAAACATCAGGATATATCGTTCGCCGGAAAAGTAAGCCAAGCCTCGAATAAATAGAGGTAACAAAATCAGCGCGAACGACAACACGAATTTGATCAACGGCCTCAAGCAGGAAAGGCGTTTCCGAGGCAAAAATTTGGTCGAAAGGGCGCTCGCCTCTAACTAAAGGGACTGAAATGGCACGACTCTTGAATAACGCGCAACAAACCTCGCTGAGGGTGACCCTGCGCCTCATCGAAGAACGCCTTTTGCTTCTTAAGATATTAATGAAAACCCATAGGATAGAGGGCAGTGTGTACTGTTTTTGGGCAGATGTCCCGGCGGAAGAGATTGCTCTGCTTGAGAGAAAAATCGACCAAATGCTTGAAACCGTACGGGAAATCGCAGTAACCTTTGCTCTTCAGAAAAAAATCGACAAGCTATCCGATAGATTACGCGCCACCGGCTCCTATTTCGATACACTGTTGATAGACGAATATGCCAGAAAACTTGTACGGTACGGAAAAGTCGCTCCGGAGCTTGAGCAGACATTAGATCCTCTGCTTGCCAAGCTGTGCGAACAAATAAGAATCTTTGAACAAAAACTTGAAAGGAATCGTGAAAATGGGAAAAATAACCAACGTCGAAGCGATTGAATTGCTGGATTCCAGAGGCAATCCAACGGTGGGCGCCAAAGTCGAGCTGGATGGAAACGTGGCGGCCATCGCCTTGGTGCCTTCCGGGGCCAGCACCGGCGAGAAAGAAGCGGTCGAACTTAGAGATGAAGACAAAAAGCGGTACCTTGGCAAAGGCGTGCTCAAGGCCGTCAACAGCGTCAACACGGAGATCAAACAAAGGCTGATCGGCATGCGTTCCGAAGATCAACGGGCCTTGGATAGGGCGATGATCGAAATGGATGGCACGCCGAACAAGGCGAGACTAGGCGCCAATGCGGTTCTTGCGGTTTCCATGGCTTGCGCCAGAGCCTCGGCGCTCGAGCATCAGCTTCCGCTTTATAAATATCTCGGCGGCGCCAATGCTTGCGTACTGCCGGCCCTGCATGAACATCATCAACGGCGGCCGGCATGCGGACAACAATGTCGATTTCCAGGAGTTCATGATCGCGCCGCATAACGCGCCCTCTTTCAAAGAGGCCATTCGCATGGGCATCGAGACCTTTCATACGCTCAAGGGCATCATCAAAGCCAGAGGATACAGCACGGCGGTCGGAGACGAAGGCGGCTTTGCCCCGCAGCTGAAGACGAATGAAGAAGCGATGGAACTGATCATGCAAGCCATCGAAAAAGCCGGATACCGGCCGGGCGAAGACATCAGCATCTGCCTCGACCCTGCTGCCAGCGAAATGTGGGATGACGGTACGTATCAATTTTTCAAATCGGACAAATCCAAGATTTCTTCGGACGAGCTTATTTCCCTGTGGCAAAAGTGGGCAGACAAGTACCCCATCGTTCTATTGGAGGATGGCTTGGCGGAAAATGACTGGCAAGGATGGAACCGTTTGACCAAACTGCTGGGCTCCAAGATCGAACTGGTCGGCGATGATGTCTTTTGTACGAATGCCTCGATTTTACAAAAAGGAATAGACGCCGGCGTCGCCAATTCCGTACTGATCAAATTGAATCAGATCGGCAGCGTCACCGAAACACTGGATACGATCCAGTTGGCGCAAAAGAACAACTACTACTATTTTATATCCCATCGTTCCGGCGAAACCGAGGACACGACGATCGCGGACCTGACCGTCGCCACCGCGGCAGGCCACATCAAAACAGGATCCGGCTGCCGCAGTGAACGTATCGCCAAATACAACCGTTTTCTATGGATCGAACACGAGCTGGGAAAGCAGGCGGTATTCGCGGGCAAAAAGGCTTTCCAGAACCGCCAAGTTCAATAGATAGTTTCAGAGTCAACATTCGGCCGCAGGCCATGCGCCGGGGCAACCATAACGATCGATCTCTGCAAGCGCTCATTCGATCGGTTTGCGATGCACCGGCGCATTTTATATCTTACTGCAGGCGGCCGAACAGATCTGCGGCGGCCTGCCGCCCCCCTGTTCGGACGCTGTCATTTTCAATGGTTGATCGTGGTTGGTTAGGTTTGAATCGATTCGTTGTTTGCATGCCTGTTCTTGATATGGTACAAAACGCGCTCTGCCATGAACAGAGGATATCCCCGTGACAGCCGGCTTTGCCTTTCGATTTCAGCCTGCGACCAATTCCAGTGATAGTGTTGCGCATGGAAGGAAAAATATTCTTGCACCTCCGTCCTGCTGAGATGGGACAAAGATATCCGGCAACTCAGATGCAGAACGGCGCGCGTCAGTTCCACATCCTTTGGATCCATTGAGTCCTCAACAATCACGACGAAGGAAAAAACTTTTTGCATAAACAGGTAATGAAAAAAATCGAGTCTGGCCGGAGTGATGACGCCGACGTTATCCAACACCAATACAACCGGTTGCTCTGAGCGCGCACCTGCTTCGCACAATGATCTCCTTAATAATTTATAGCCTTGGGAACGCCGTTTCCTCTTTTCATTCGGGAATAGCTCCGCCAGCACCTGGCGGCATATCCGGTCAGGGGTCTCGTTAAAGTCCAAAAACCAAAAACGCCGGGTGGCATTGAGAATTTCAGACACGTGCCTGACCAGAGTCGAACGGCCGATGCCATACTTGCCTCTAATGAGAATATTGGTATTCTCGCCTAAGGCGCGGATCATCTGATTGATTTCTTTTTTCCGTCCGGTAAAATACATATTCTCATTTTCCGCCGGTGAGCAGCCTGTTCACAGTCCAGCCCGATGAACGATGAAGGCTGGGCCGATGGGGGTTATGCGTGATTCACCCTCTGGAAAAAAGAAGGCGCTGAAATGGGTTGCCAGGGAACAAATCCGGAACCGCAGGGATCAGTTCGCCAGTAATAGGCAATGTTCCGTTATAGTCCAGCACCAAATATTCCAGGGTCAGGTCGCGCCAGCCGGGTATTTCTAGTTTCAGCATCATCTCCTCGGACAAGAAAAAAATCAACAAAGAACATTTGACAGAAGGGCTGTTATTTACCGCCATTTTTAAATTCAACCAAATCTTCAGAATGCACCGGCATAAACCATTTTTGCGCGATAAAAGTGGGTATAATGGCGCTGGCGATCACCACGCCGACCAGAATGGAATATTGCTGTCTGTCAATCAGTCCCGAATTAAGGCCGAAAACGCTCGCAATAGTGCCGAATGTGAGGCCTGTACTCATGAGCAGGGTGGTGTACATGCTTCCCCCCGGAATGTATTTTTTTGCCAAATAATAAGTGCCGAAAAATTTGCCGGCAATCTTGATGGCAAAAAGCATCAGAAAAAGAAACCCTCCGGTCGCAATCAAAGGCAGGGAAACGCGCAAGCCGCCGACAATGAAAAAAATCGGCGTAATCAGAGCATACGCAACCGTGCGCAAGCGGTTTCGGACCAGCCTGGATCCAGAAGAATCCTTAAAATGTTTTGACATGAGCAAACCAAGAATAAAGGCGGGCAAAACGGCATGGCCTTCTCCGAAATTGGCAAAGTACATCAAGACCAGCAAAAGCACAAAGATGTATTTGATTTCCGGCTCTACGACTTTATCCTTCCATCTGGGATGATTGAAAAAATAGTGGGTGAATTTGTCGGCAAAATAGATGACATTGATCGAAATGGAGAGAAAAATCAGCGTATAGATGGAAGGCTTGACGAACAGGATGCTCATGGCAATGGCTGTTCCCATATCGGTCACAAAGGTCGAGGCCATGAGAAGCTTGCCTATTTCCGTTCGAGCGAGACCTGTTTCGATCAAAACAGAATAGACGACCGCCAGCGATGTCGTTGAGAGAGCCGTCCCAGCGAGAAGCGAAGCCGGCAGCGTCCAGTGACTGATATAGTACGTATAAAGATAGACCAATAAAAAGGGAAGCAGAAACGAAGCGACTCCTATCAGAAAGCATTCCTTAAACTTTTCACGCATCAACTGCGTATCGATTTCTGTTCCCGCAAGGTAGGTGAGCAAGATGCCGCCGAACCCGGCCAGATACAGCATCCAATCTTCTGTCTGGATGCCCATATTGCCGGCGATAATCCCGGCGGTGATCTCGATAATGGCCACCGACAATCCTGTCCTGAGAGAAATCATGCTGGATAGTAGAATAAAAATCCCGATGACCATCGGCGTGGAATCAGGTTGCATAAGCGTATTCCTTCTGCTTCACATCCTAAAAATAAAAAAACTCCCACTCTTATCACACTTGTGAAAAAAAGTAGGAGTCATTAGCTTTCTCGCATTTAGGGCGAACTCCATCGCCGTACTAGTATAAGCATTCCGAAGTAAAAATCCAAGAATTTTAATCAGGCCCTTTAAGGGGTCAAAGAGCATCAGACCGGTCATTGTTAATATTCCTCGCTTGTCCATTTTTCCTTAAACCATCACAGGGGAATCCAGCAAGCGGACCTCAGCAGGCGAAATCCGTTCGCGGCCTCAAGGGGATGAGATAACATGCTTTATAATTCTATAAGTTTCTTGACTTCCAGCCGCCTTTTTCGTATCTTCTTTCACGGGAATGCACGGTAGCCTGGTGGCGCCCGCGGACTTCAAATCCGTTGTGAGGCGGTTACGTCTCGGGTGGGTTCGATTCCCACACATTCCCGCTTTTTTATTCCCTCGCCAGCAAGGCCTGAGGACCGGGTTCAAAGCTCTGTGTACGTCAGGCCGGGTCCTCAGGCCGGTCTTGCTGCGCGACCTGCGGTTTTTCGCCGATGGCACGACGAAGACGAGAAACGATTTAGCAGAGACAACCTCCTGTCGGATGGTTTTTCCGCCGACGCTTCCAAACCGCCCATCTGTTGCATGGCACCTAAAAAAATCCTTATCCATCTTGCTGAGCGGCCCTCCGCAAATTCCTTGCATTTTTGCCGTCTTTTTCTTATAGTGACTTGATTCACAATCAACTGTTATGCTAACTGGAGGAGAATCGTACCGATGTGCGGTTGACCTTTCACCTTGAAAGGAGGCGAGGATGAATCATCAGACCTTGCATACGAGCCTGAAAAACGCCAATCCTGTCATCTTTGAACTGCTGACCGAAGCGTCATCCCCTCGGGTTGCCCGAAGTTTTATTCTAGCCTATATTGAGGAGCTGTCCAGAATCCTGCATCATGCCGGCGAGCGCCGCCGCGGCCTGGAGTGGAGTCTGCAGATCGAATCGCTGTACGCCTTTCGTGAAATCATATCCATGCGCAGCGAAATGCTGACCCGCTACAGCTGCTTGCGGCAGTTGTGGCTGCTGGCCAATAAAAAATATGATCAACTGGCGCCGGATTTAAGTGAGGCGTTTATCGAAGACCTGCGCCGTATTCTCCTCGGCATGATCGGCCGAAGCGGAATCTATAAGGACGTTACCCTGCCGGCCTACACACAGCTGAAAAACCGAAAAGCCGCGCAGGCGCGATCCGCCCACCTGGAGGAAATGGCAAGCCACTCTCTGCGAAAGCTGAACAGCATCCGGCATGGTTTAGAGCCGGAGATCATCGCCCGGCGCAAAGCCAACCGCCGCCGGCTGCTCACCGCCTGGGAGGCGCAGGAATCGGACTGGCAGGATTATCGATGGCATTTGCGTCATCTGATCCGGGACAGCCGGACGTTGGCGCGTTTTATCCGCTTGAACGCTTCCGAGCGGCACGCCATCGATCAGGCCAAACGTCACGGATTGCCCTTTGCCATCACGCCCTATTACGTCTCCTTGATGGATCGTGCATCGCATCAGCGGTTGGATCATGCAGTCCGCAGCCAGGTCATCCCACCGCCTCATTATGTTAAAGAGATGAGCAACCGTAAATCCGATGAGCAGGACGGCCTGGACTTTATGCACGAGCGGGACACCTCCCCGGTCGATTTGATCACCCGGCGCTATCCCCATATCGCCATCTTTAAGCCCTACAACACCTGCAGCCAGATCTGCGTGTATTGCCAGCGCAACTGGGAAATCAAAGATGCGCTGATGCCGCATGCGCTCGCCGGCGCGGACAAAATCAAAGAAGCGATCCGCTGGCTGAAGCGCAATCCCGGCATCGTGGAGGTTCTGATCACCGGCGGCGATCCACTGGTTCTGCCGGACCGCCATTTCCTGGATCTGCTGGATCAGGTGGCCGCCATCCGCCACGTGGAACGGATTCGCATCGGCTCGCGAACGCTGGTGGCGCTGCCGCAACGTATCACCGATGAGCTGGTAAAAGGCGTCGCGGCCTTTCATGAGCCGGGCCGTCGGGAGATCGCAGTGATCACCCACTTTGAGCACTCGTATGAGATCACGCCGGAATCACAGGAAGCGGTGCAAAAATTCCGTCGCGCCGGCATGTCGGTTTACAATCAGGCGGTGTTCACCATAGAGAACAGCCGCCGCTTCGAGTTGGCGGCGCTGCGCCGTCTGTTGCGCCTGATCGGCGTGGATTCTTATTATACCTTTAACACCAAAGGCAAACAGGAGACGCGCGATTACCGCGTGCCCATGGCGCGGCTGCAGCAGGAGGTCAAAGAGGAGGCGCGCATGCTGCCGGGCCTGGTGCGCACCGATGAGCCGGTCTACAATGTGCCCGGTCTTGGGAAAAACTATGTGCGCGCCAGCCAGCACCACACCCTGTTAACCGTGCTGCCCAACGGCAGCCGCGTCTATGAATTTCATCCCTGGGAAAAAAATCTCAGCCTGGTGCAAACCTACATCGATGTGGACGTGCCCATCCTGAATTATCTGCACGAGCTGGAGAAGCGGGGTGAAAAAAGGGAGGATTATCAATCCATCTGGTATTATTACTAGGGCGGACTATGGGGAACCACATCCTTCGCGTTCTTGTCGCGCTGCTGATCACCGCCTGGGGCTGTCCGGCGCAGATCGGCCTCAACCTGGAATCCATGCAGAATCCGCCGGGATTGGCCTGGAAACAGATCGACGCGCCCCATTTCAAAATCGTGTTCCCGGCAGAGATCAGCCGTGATGCGCAGCAAGTCGCCAACCTGCTGGAGCATCTGTATGAGGCGGACAGCCGCTCGCTGCAGTCGCGACCGCGCAAAATTTCGCTGGTTCTGCATAACCAGAACACCGAAGCCAACGGATTCGTGAGTTTGGCGCCCCGGCAGAGCGAATGGTTCAACACACCGCCGCAGGTGGGCCTGATCGGCTGCGTTCCCTGGCGCCATCTTTTGGCGGTCCATGAATTCCGCCATGTGGTGCAGTTCGACCGGGCGTTGTGCGGCATGACCAAATGGCTCCGTTTCTCCTTTGGCGATTTCGGCCATGCCGTGGGCGCGATGATGAACCTGCCGGCCTGGCTGCTCGAGGGCGATGCGGTGGTCATGGAAACCGCCCTGACCCGGGGAGGACGCGGCCGTATGCCCGAGTTCACCATGCCCATTCGCACCATGCTGCTCTCCGGCAAGCGCCATTCCTATTACAAGATGATCTACGGTTCCTATTCGGACTGGTCCGCTGATCCCTATTCGTTCGGCTATCTGATGGTCGCCCGCCTGCGTCGGGAAAAAGGCGCCGCCATCTGGTCGAACGTCATCAGCAGCACTATGGCGCTCTCCCTCCTGCCCTACCGTTTCCCCTGGTCCCTGCGACGGCAAACCGGACTCACTGCGACAGGCCTTTACAACGCAACCATGGAGGAGGTGAAAACGCTATGGCAGGAACAGCTGGCCACCGTGGACGTGACCCCGGCCGAACAGATCAATCATTCCGATCGCTTTCTCACTCACTATCTGTTTCCCAAATCCATGGCCGACCGATCCATCCTGGTGCTCAAATTCGGCCTGGCGGATCGTTTTAGTCTCACCCGGCTGTCGCAGGACGGGAAAGAAAAAATCCTCCATTTGCCGGCCAGCCCATTTTTATATCCCCCGTCCGTCGAGGCGAACAAGATCGTCTGGACCGAACAGCGGCCCCATCCTCGCTGGGGGTAC